>NZ_JAQKGU010000006.1 GCF_028532725.1 Desulfovibrio sp. Fe33 | reverse complement strand
CGGCGACGTCTCCGTGGACGAGGGCGGCAACGCCACCATCACCGCCACGGTCGACAACGCCCCGCAGACCGACCTCACCCTGAACCTGAGCAACGGCGAGACCGTGACCATCGCGGCCGGCACCACCACCGGCAGCGCCACCTTCGCGGTGCAGGGCGACGACCCCTACGTGGACGGCGGCTCCTTTACCGTCGGCATCGATTCCGCGACCGGCGGCAACTACGAGAACCTGAACACCGACGACACGGCCACCGTGACCGTCAGCGACACCGTGGACACCACCACCGTGACGCTCGGCGACGTCTCCGTGGACGAGGGCACCGGCCAGGCGACCATCACCGCGTCCGTAGACCATCCCGTGACCGGCTCCGACCTGGTCATCACCCTGGACAACGGCCAGACCGTGACCATCCCGGCCGGGCAGAGCTCGGCGGCCTCCACCCCGTTCGACGTGCAGGGCGACGACGTCTACAATGACGGCGGCTCCTACACGGTGGGCATCGAGTCCGTGGCGGGCGGAAACTACGAGGACCTGGACATCTCCGGCACGGCCACCGTGACCGTCAGCGACACCGTGGACACCACACATGTGAGCATCACCGGCGACACCAGCGTAACCGAGGGCGAAACCGCCACCTACACCATCAGCCTGGACAACCCGGCCCACGACACTGTGACCATTGATGTGGAGTACAGCGGAACTGCCGCCAACGGCACCGACTTCCACGGCGTCACCCAGGTAACCATCGCCAACGGCCAATCCAGCACCACGCTGGACCTGACCACTATCGACGACAATCTGTCCGAAGGGACTGAGAACGTCGTCATCACGCTCAAGAACCCCGTGGGCGGCAACTTCGAAAATATCGCGGTTTCCGCAACCAACGGAGCCATCACCACGGATATCCTGGATAACGACGCCAGCATCACCAGCGGTCTGGGGGGCACGCTCTACGAAGCGGCCCTGTCCGACGGCTCCGGCGACGACATCCCGGAAGGAGCCGGCTCATCCGTGACCAGCACCTTCACCGTCGAAGATCCAGGCAATGTGGTTGACGCCATCACCATCACCCCGCCCAGCGGCACCACGGTGTCCCTCGATACTTCGGGAGGATTCGAAACGCTCGTCGGCCACAGCTCCGACATGGACCTGGACGGCGACGGCGAAAACGACGCCACGCTCACCATCGACAGCTACAATTCCGATACCGGCACCTTCACCTACACGTTGCAGTTGACCGATGCGGTTGACAACACGCAGCAGACAGACCCGATGCAGCAGGCGCATGACCTCGACTTCAGCCTCAGCTTCGGCGTGGTCGACGGCACTACCACTCTGGATACGGCCAGCACCGACTTCCACGTGGCGGACGATAATCCCATAGCCCCGAGCTACGAGGTAGCCATTCCCGAGAGCACCGACACCTCCCAGGTGACCAACATCCTGATCACCTTGGATACGTCCGGCAGCATGCAGTGGGATCAGAACGGAAACACCATTCCATGGAACGACACGACCACCAAGAGCCGCCTCGAAATGGCCGTCGATTCCATCAAGGAACTGGCTGCCGCGTATGACGAAAACGGCGGATTCAACATCCAGATCGTGACCTTCGCATACAACGGCGTGGCCGCTCCCACCACCTTCACCGACCTGACCTCGCTGTCCAATTATCTGGACACGCTGTCTGCGGGCGGAGGAACGGAATACGACGACGCCATCGCCAAGGCGAAGCAAGTATGGTCCACGATCGCAGCCGACAGCAGCATCAACTCCGGCAACTCCGTTGCCTACTTCATCTCCGATGGCCAGCCGAACAGCGGCCATGAGCTGAACAGCAGCGAACAAAGCGCCTGGGAAGACTTCGTCGACCAGAACTTCAGCACGTCGTACGCCATCGGCATCGGCTCTTCCGCTCCTTCGGATGCGGACCTGAAGTCCATTGCGCACACGCCCGGCGGCTACTCCGGCGATGTGGACGACGCCATCTTCACCGTGTCCAACCTGGACGACCTGACGGCCACCCTGGTTTCCACAGTGGAGCAGACATCCACCGGCGACGCCCTGATCAACTCGGAGGAAGGCCGAACCCTCGGCGCGGACGACGACGGCAACCCGACCCTGCTCAGCCTGTCCTACGACCTGGGCGACGGCAACGGCGTCCATAACCTGACCTTTGACCCGAGCAATCCGGACGCGGTGCAGACCATCACCCTGGAACACGGTGCGGTGCTCGAAATCAACGGGCACGGCGAGTACACCTATACGGCAGGCATCGTCGACAGCGACTACTCCGTTGACTTCACCTACACGGTGCAGGACGGCGACGGTTCGCAGGCGACGGGCGTAGTCACTTTCACTTCCCAGGATATGGACGCCGCCGGCGCGCTCCTGGCCGTGGACGACGCGGCCCACGGAGTGGAAGGACAGATTCAGACAAACACGATTGACGATGTGTACATCGTGCCGGACTATTTCGGTTCGGCGCAAGATTTTGAAGGAGAGGTTTCCACCCAATCGTTTGCAGTCAATGGCTTGGCAACCGATGCAGTTACCGTCTCGGCAGAAGTGGCCGTGATGAACTACCGCCATGGGGACACGCTGACGGTCCGGCTCGTCGACAGTGAAGGCAACACCGTTGCCGGGTCTGAACAAAGCTTCACCAGAAGCGGGACCTACAGCTTTGATCTGGCGGCCAGCGGAGAATATCATCTGGTGATGTTCGGTGACGATACAACCCGCGATCCATCCATGTGGGCAACTCTTGAAGAAGTCCGGCTTGACGGCGCACTCGCGACCTACACCGAGATGACCGGCTCCACCGACCCGGCTCCCGGCAATGTACTGGACAACGACATGGCCTCGGGCGCACTCACGGTGACGGAGATATCCTTCGCCGGCGAAACGCACGACGTAACCGCAGGCGGCATCGACATCGACGGCTCCTACGGCACCCTGCACATCAACCAAGATGGCAGCTACACGTATACGCAGCACGATGGCGACCTCGGCTTCGTGGACCTGAACGACACCTTTACCTATACGGTGTTCAACGGCACGACCACCGACCAAGCCGACCTGACCATCCATTTGACCAGCTCGCATAACGACGCCAGCGCCCATACGGTGATCGGCACCGATTCGGGCGAGACCCTCAACGGCACCACCGGCGCGGACATTCTCGACGGCGGCGACGGAAACGACGTTCTCTACGGCCTGGCCGGAGACGACCTCCTGCTGGGCGGTGCAGGCAATGACACCCTGTACGGCGGCGACGGAAACGACACCCTGTACGGCGGCGCCGGCGACGACGTCATGACCACCGGCAACGGAGACAACTCCGTCTACGCCGGTTCCGGCGACGACATGGTCACCTTGGGCAACGGCGCGGACACCATCTTCATCAACCCGGACTACATCGGCGATGGCGGAGGTTCCCTTACGGTTCACGGCTTCGAAGGTTCGGACTCCCTGAACCTCTCCCCTAGCCTGGCCAACATGGACGTGGACATCCAATCCTCCACGACCGACCCGGGCGCATTGGTCCTGACGTTCTCCGGCGTCGACGGGGGAAGCGACGACCTGGTGGTCTCCCTGATGGGCGTCATCCCCACCACCGCCGACATTCACGAGCACTATGACCCGAGCGTGGTCACCGACGACATCAACACCGTCATCCAGGACATCATCAACTCGGCCAACAACTAACCAATCCCTCCCGCCCCGGCCACCCGGCCGGGGCGGGATACCCTCATCCATATCGCCGCTGCCCCTATCCCGATCGAATTGCCATAGGGGGCCCATCACACCGGAAACGGAGGAAATCGAGAAGGCCCCGCCCTCTCGCTTCTTTTACCGGACAACCGCCGTATAAAGCTTCGCCACATCGCCTGCGCCAAGCACTATGAAAGGCCTGGCAAAGGCCTTGACGTTCCGGCGCATCTCGTGTTTTTTCGAGCGTGAGTCGGACGGGGTGCCTTGCTTGCGTCCGGCAGCAGACTTGGGGATTGCATTGGAATCCGTCTTAACCGGGCCCGGGACTGCGCCTCGGGGCACAGCTCGCCGGACCTCCCAGCCTGCCGGAGAATACCCGGCCTGTGTGTGAATGCGCCGCGCAAACGCCTTCGTCCCAATGTAGACAACACGGCGGTTCCAGCTTCGCGCGAGAAGGCGCAAGCGGCTCGGGGCAAGGCAGGCCATTCAGACGAATGCTCGGACTCCACCCCGATGAGATCGTCCATGGCAACCGGAGACGACGGCGAAAGAAGAGACATGCGCAAATTGATGGGACAGCCTTTGAAGACGAGAGTTCTTCTTTTCAACCAACCGACCAGTTTCTTTAGGGCTGTTGCCCGCTTGTTTGCGACACACTCGATGTTCTATTTATCAATTGAATTACCTAGGTTATTCCGATATAATTCGTTGAGGTGACAACTCAACCAAAGCCGTTCATGATGGAACGGCCTTTTTGCTGTGGGCCGCAAGAAGAAGGCAACGTCGCGAAGGCGGTACCGACTATTTCCCCGGCCACCGGGCAGAATTTCGTCTCTTATATCTAGAAAGGCAAATCGCGCCGAAGACGATGGGATCGGAAACAGTTCGGCGCTCAGCGAATATCGCTTTCATTCTTTCTATTTTTTATGACTACTTAGGACTGTTGATTACTAATGAGCACCTTCTTTTTCAGCATCATTGTTCCCATATATAATGGCGCTACGCTTTTGGGGGAGACAATTGATTCCGTTTTGAATCAGTCGTTCCATGATTGGGAAATGATCGCGGTCGATGACCACTCCACGGATAATTCGGCGCAACTGCTCAAGGACGCCGGAACACGACACCCCAACATCAACGTAATCATCCACGAAAAGAATCACGGCGGTCCCTTTGCCGCCCGCAATACGGCCCTGGATCATGCCAAGGGGGAATACCTGATTTTTCTCGACCAGGATGATTTGCTGGCTGCCGATTCACTGGAAAAAATCGCCCAGCTCGCAAAAGAATGCCAAAGCGACGCCATCCGCGGGGTGCGGATATCACTTAAAGATGGCAAGGAGAAAATCATGAATGAATTTCTCCCCGCCTCTCCGGTTTCCACCCGGTTTCAAGACTCGCCGGAACTCTGGCCCGGCAACAATTTCGCCGCCTGGATATTCAAAAGGGAATTCATTAGTGAAAACGGATTGCGGTTCCAGGATTTAATCGGCCACGATGACAAGGAATTTCTGCTCCACGCATTGCTCTCCGCCCGTTCACTCACGGTCAGCGATATCCCGTTGGTCAAATACCGCCGCCGACACAATTCACTGCAAGGGCGCAAGAATCCCCGAAGCATGTTTGATGATATTCGGGCCCATGGCATGATGTTGACCCTGCTGCATGAAACAGGAAACAAGCGGGCTCTGGACCACAGATTCAAGCGCCTGGATTTTCCCGCCATTGCCGGGATGTGCGCATGGGCTTCCACCCAAGTGGACAAGGAAACGAGGAAAGACTTTTACGAAAAGGCGCAACAAATCTTCAACCGCCCTGAAGTCCGGGATCTTGATCCCGGAGAAGGGGAACGGCCGCTGATTTTCTCCAGCCTGAAAGCGGGCGACCATGCGGCTTCGACTCGACTGCTTCGGAAATACAGCCATCGGCTGCGCCGCTATCCGTGGTGGCGCACCCTCTGGAACAGGGGAACGGCCGCAGCAAAGGGCCGGGAATGATTCCTTACCCGCAAAACAACATTCGGCAAAAATGAATATGCTCAACATCGACACGGGACATATCGTACTGGCAGTACTGCTGCTCGCTTCGATACTTCTTTCCATTCGCTTCAAGGATATCGCAAAGCGCAATACCAGGCGTTTGAAGGATTACAGGTCGCAGCTTTCGAAGGAGGCGCACCTGGCCCGCCTCAAAGAGTACAAGAACTCTCCCGTCAAACGCAAATACGCTTATTTCACTTCCCTCACGGGGGGGTACGAATCGTTCAAGGTGCCGGAATATTTCGACCCGACGTTCGATTATTATATTTTTACGGATGACGAGAATCTCAAGGTCTTCGAACCGTTCAAGAAGATCCTTATCAGCAAGCCCGGCGAAGACCCCGTGCGCGTCTCCCGCCGAGTCAAGCTCAACCCCTTCGAAATGCTGCCGGGATATGAATATGCCGTCTGGGTGGATGCGAGCTTTCTGGTGCGAAACAGCTTGGAACCCTATGTTTCCAAAGTTCAACGGGCGGAAGCCGACCTGGGAGTGTTCCCCCACCCGGAAAGGAACTCTTACGAGGAAGAGGCCGCAGCCTGCATCCGCAAGGGGAAGGACAGCGAAGAAATCATCCAGGCCCAACTGGAATGCTACAAGACTCAATATGATATCAAGGCAATCAACGACCAGCCGCTTTTAGCCATGGGGGTATTCATAGCCAATCTCAAAAGCGAAACCTGCCGCCTCTTTTTCGATTGCTGGCGCGAAGAGTATCAGCGTTTTTCCAGGCGGGACCAACTCTCCGCCCCCTTCGCGCTCAATGCGGTGCGCCCCAAGTACATTCTGCTCGAGTCCACTGCTGATCTTGCTCATCAGCACAACAAATACATGTTCGAGATATACAATCATTCCACCCAGGCGGGCTACACGACACCGGAGTATCTCCCCGAAACGACCGAGGTCAGCCGCCTGCCCGAGTTTGTCGACGAGAAGAGGTAAGGCTTACCATGGATGCGACGCCAGATAGTTCCAGACGGAGACCGCCGCTCGGCAATCAGGCCGCTCCCCTCAATACGTATTGTTTCAGCAGACAGTGATAGGACAAACGGTTGTCTCCCGGTAATACAAAACAAGAAACGATGCTTTTATCTATTTTTCAACCTGTTGAATCTACTTCAGATTCCTACAATTGTATGTCTGAAACCACTTTTGTTTGCTTGTAGATACAACCCTTACCCATGAAAAACGACGCCAATCCGGAGTTCTCTATGCCCCTCTTTGTTTTAACCGGAACATACAACTCGAAGAACAAAGGCGACGCCGCCATGCAGATCAGCACGGCGCAGGAGTTGCGCAAACGATTCCCGAACGCACGGATTGTTCTACACACCCCTTTCCCCGACCTGGACCGCCCGTTCTACCCGAACATGGAAATTCTGAAGTCGTCGCGCCGAAGACTTATTTTCGGGACACTGCAAATCCTTCGCGCGGCGCTTTACCGCCGTTTCGGCATTTTGGGCAATGATGAGATCAGGACTCTCCATCAGGCAGACGCCGTCATCGATCTATCCGGCGACATGATGACCGAGAGCTACGGTCCGCACGTTGCATACTCTCATTTCATCCCTCTGCTGATAACCTTGGCGCTTGGCCGCCCGCTGATGCTCTGCGCGCAATCCATAGGTCCATTCAAGTGGACCATGCCGCTGGCCAGATTCATTTTCGACCGAACCGACCTGATAACCACTCGCGACGAAATATCCTCAGCCTATCTGGCGAAACATCATCTTGGGCGCACTGTTGCCGAAACAGCGGACATGGCGTTCCTGCTGGAACCGGTTCCGGATGAACGTGTGAACGAAATTCTGAAGTTGGAGTCACTGTCTCTGGGCGGTCGCAAAATGCTGGGCGTCTCCGTATCGGGACTCATCGAACAGCATTACCGCAGACGCAACCCGAATGCGGCCTCATTGGATTTCGACGGGCTGATGGCCGGAGAACTGGACTCCATCATAGACCAACTTGATGTGGATATCCTCTTCATCCCACACGTTACCGGCCCCACTTCAATCAAGGACGACCGAATCGCCGCCGAAAAAGTCATGAACAAAATGAACAGGTCGGACCGAGCCTTTTCCTTGCGGGGCGACTACCGCCCGGATGAACTCAAGGGCGTCATCAGCCGTTTGTGGATGCATCTCGGCGCACGAATGCACGCCAGCATCGGTGCCGTCACCACTTCCGTTCCCGTGGCCGCCATCGCCTATAGCCACAAAACCCCGGGCGTCATGAAACAGTTTGGTCTGGACCCGTACGTGGTCGATATCGCCGAATTCGGCAGAGATGATTTGGCAAAGGCCGTTTGTTCGCTTGCGGCCGACCGTAGCACTGTGACTGAAAGACTACGCATGAAACTAGCCCCGTTGCGCCAGAAGGCAAACGACAACGTCAACCTCGCCGTAAACCATTTTTCGAAGTAATAAGGAATCAGGGACAATGCATTTTATACTCGGCAAAGCAGGTACCTGGACCAGAGAAGAACTGGATAAAACTCGAAGAGTTCTGACGGAAGAGTATGGCGAAGAATGCCAATTCGTTGAGACCGGGCAGGGCTTCATCCTGTGTCCTGCAGGTGAAGATAAGCCGCTAACCGGTATTTTCATTTCCAATGGGCTTTGTGTAGTTTTTTATGGTGTGGCTCACCATCCCGTGCCGCACTGGGCATACATGGAAACGCCTCAGGACTCCCCCCAGCTGACGGCAAAACACATCGCCTCGCTTTACACAGAGCATGGAGACCGGTTCCTCGCCGACATAACCGGTTCCTTTGCCTGTTGTATTTTTGATGAAGCTGCGCAACGCGCTCTGCTGTTTACCGATCATGCCGGGATGCGCAATCTGTATCTCGCAGAAACGCCCGGAGAAGTCTGGTTTTCCACCAATCCTCGCACCCTTGCCAAGAGTTTGCCCCAAAAACCAACTGTGAATAGAAGCTTCGAAGACTTTTTCCTTTGCTACGGCTTCCATCCGTTCAACGGCACGTCCTACACCGGAGTGACCGGACACAAGAGCGATTGCCTTGTGGAAGTTCATGCAGGCGAAACCCGAACGTTCAAGGCGGAGAAATCTGCGTTGAACGTCCCCGATGTCGCGGAGCTGCCCGAGGATGAGGCGACGGATATGCTCTATGACGTGTTCATGCAGTCCGTGGAAGGTCAATGCACAGCAGGAGACAAGGTGGGAGTTCTGCTGGGCGGCGTCGATTCCGCTCTCGTGGCGGCCGCCCTCAGGCGGCTAGGCAAGGAAGTCCACACCTATTCCTTCTATTACGACCTGAACAATTTCAATCAACCTCACACCGATACTCTTGCCGAAAGCATCGGCACCACGCATCATTGGGTGCGTATAACCCCGGAAGTCATCGCCGAGGGCCTTGCCTCTTATGCTGACGTTTTTTGCCAGGAAACCAATTGGTTGAATTATCCAGTACAGACAGCATTCCTTTGTGCTCAAATTAAAGAGGACGGCATTTCGCACGTTTATACGGGTGACGGCTGTGACGGAGCCTTCCTTGGATATCCCAATGTGCACAAACGAAGCGTCATCTACAATTCGATAGCCAATCTGCCTGAAGGATTATTGAACACGGTCCTGGGCTTGCTCTCCGTCGCTCCAGTGGAATACGCTACAGGGCGTATTTACACGCTGTTCATGAATGTGCTCCGCTCCCTGAAAAGAAGGGGCGCCGAGCGGCTTCTGCTTTCCTTCAAAGTGGCTGATGAAGCTTCTTTAGGCAGACTGAGAGGTGGAAATGCTCCTGTCCAGAATATGGCTATTGAGGAAATAATAACTTCACTTTCCCGCCCCTGGTCCCGGAATACGCCTGACAGAATTTCCTATGCGGGCAAAAGCATGTTGTCTCCAAACAAGATCAAAATGAATGGATGCATGGATCAGCATGGACTTTGCCTGTTTTCCCCCTATCTGCACCCGGTTCTCAAGCAATTTGCACAGAACCTTCCGGATAAATACTTGCGCCCCAAGGACAACACCGGTTCTAATGCCCGGCTTGGAAAATATATTCTGCTCAAAATGATTGAAAAACATGAACTCCTGCCGCACGAAATCATCTATCAACGAAAAGTCGCGGCCGTCGATGCGCCAATTGACGATTGGTACAGGGACACATTGCGCGCCGCCATTATGCAGGAGTTGAAGGGGTTGCCGTTTCCCGCAAACAAAAGGTACGTCAATTTTCTGTTGAGGAATCACCCGCTGACTTCATTCTACAAACGTCATCTCAGTTCAGACCAACTTTCAACACACACCATTTCTCTGCTGTTGACGTACGCTTCCTTCACAAAGGGCTTTTAGCCGACACGGACTCGGCTCTCGCCTCACAAAGGATACACAGGTAGAGGTGTGATTGACCACGCGGCTAGACATGGATAATCTGTCGCCGCGAGAGTGTTCGCCTGCACAACCGAACCGTTACAAATTCGTTTGAAGTTTCCAAAAAACAACCAATACATGGACAAGCAAGTCGCTGTAAAATGGGGACAACCCCTTCTTTCCGTACTCATTATTGCGGGTCTTGTTGCGTACCTCTGGAAGCATAAGGAAGCATTCACAGACACTTTGTCCTTGCCCTATGATCAGCTTGCCGCCATGGCCTGCCTTGTTGTGCTCAACTGGGCGGCCAACTCCTTGCCTATGTTGATATTCACCCGGCTTGCAGGAAAGCGTATCGGCTTTTGGGCCAATTTTTTTGTCATGGCGGCGGCCATGCTCGGTAATTATCTCCCCATGAGGCTCGGAACGATTGTGCGTATGCGTTTCTTCAAAAAATCCATAGGAATGGATTATTCCTCATTCGTGGGGATCATGATGGTGCGCACCCTGCTACTGGCAATTACTTCCAGTCTGTTTTGCGGGTTGGGATTCATTGGCCTTCGGCTTCAGGGATACACCCTGCCGCTTGCCGTATACGGCCTCTTCGGGGCGTTGTTTGTCGGGGCTCTGGCAGCACTTTTTTTGCCGGTTTCCAGAATTTCAATCCCCAACCGCTTCATACAGGGACGACTTGAAAAACTGACAGAGGCTCACAGGACCATGCGCAAACAACCGAAGGCCATGCTGGCCGTCATGTGCTGCATCCTGTTCCAACAACTCTGTTTTAGTCTTCGTCTGTATATTTCTTTTGCGGCCTTTGGGGTGATCGCACCACTATGGTTGTATATTATCGTCGGGCCAGCCTCGTCGCTGCTCACTTTTGTCACAGTTACACCAGGCAATCTGGGGCTCAGAGAATGGGTCATCGGTGCCCTGACTTCGGCTACCGGGTTCGACTTCCAGGCTGGTTTTTTCGCCAGCACGCTGGACCGAGGCGTCATGTTGGCCTTGACCTTCATTTTGGGCGGAATCGGCATAATTTACACCATACGCAAATCGTCCGCAGCTTATGGTTCTTCCCAAAATGACGAGAATTTCGTCGACAAATAACCTTTTTATTCGCGAACCTACATTGTCGAAATGGACATCGAACGTCCGAACACGCAACACCTCTATCTAAGGACCAGCTAATGGAAAAACAACCAAGTAAACGCATACAACTTTGGGACGAGATGCGTGGCGTGGCCATTCTTTGTATGGTAATGGCACATTTCAGCTATGTTGAAACGGCTACGTTCGACGGTCTTACCATTGGTAGTTTCCTGGATAGAGTTGACGATTTCCCTCGCCTTGTACTCTACTTCGTACATGCAAACGCATCATTTCTTGCGCCATTTTTATTTTATTTTCTTGTTGGCGTCATGTGTAATATTAAATTCAAAAAAATAAATAATATTGAGTACAATAAAACAATATCAAGAGCGTCACGCCTCATTATTGGGACATTGGCTGTCAACACAATTTTTCTCCTGCGCACTCCATTCCCTCAAAATATGGAACTATTAAAGCATCTAGTGTCACCCAATGTGCTTTTTTACATTCTGTTAATCTATTTATTTAACGAATTGATACTGCATAATTTTATACATTATTTCAAGTTTACATTTCGTAGCAAAACATGCTGCATAACTGCGGTCACAGCATTGTGTTTCCTTTATAATATCACAGCCTCGAATGTTGGGACCTATCGCGACCTCTCTTGGCCGGTTTCGATGGCCCTTGGCATCTATGCGTCTTTACTCGGCGATTATTTCACGGACATCAAGGCAACCGAAAAGCACATCCGGGCACTGGTCGCGACGCTGGCTGCGGGAGCGCTTGCCCTTATTTTTTACCTCATTGCCCACCCGCCGGTAGATGCCCTCAAAAAAATGTCTGTTTCCTATTATCTCTATTGCTTCGGAGCAGCCGCGGCTATTTCCTTTGTTCTGCTCAAGCTCGAGAAAATCCAAACGGCCTTTATCCGAGGAATACTCGCCGCGCTGGCATTGATGGGCCGACACTCCCTGGTGCTCTATGGTGTGCATTACCTAGTTGGACTGTTATTCTTTCGTCTGGTGTTGTCGCCTTTCGTTCCCGATCGGTATTGGTGGATTTCCGTTGTCATCATTCTGACCGCATGTTGGCTTACGGCCCGTTTGCTGGAGAGCCGCCCCTTAATGAAAAAGAGAGCTTCCTAACCTTTTTCAATATTTGTATCTTCTTTATATACTTTACAATTTACCTTTTTTAAGCTAGCAAACCATGGACCGCATTGAGTCACCAGCCCCATAGCCAACTTTTGGCTATTATCCCTGAGGTATGAATGAATAACCCCATCATTGCGACAGAAAACACAGGCAAAAGAAAAATGATGCTGTTTGCCTGTCTGCTCTTTCTCGCCGTATTCTCGCTGGCATTCCGGTATCTGACATCCGGAACCGTTGAAAGCGGAGGGGATGCTGTTTACAAGTGGTCCGTAATTAAACAATTTGTACTTTTTGGGGACGTCCCCGCCCGCTTGAATCACCATACGTGCCGATGGTCGGTCAACATCCCTGTATTTTTCTTGCAAAAGTACCTGGGAACCGGGCCTACCACTTATTATGTGTGGCCGTTTCTGACTTCCACCCTGTCGGCCATCTTCGGCTTCCTGTTGATGGAGAGGCTCCGCTCATGGCGCATAGGTCTGGCGGCGGGCGTTCTGATTATCATGTCCGATCCCATGATGAGGCAGGGAACCCAGCTTCTGCCCATGGGGACGGCTGTGTCCTTTCTGCTGGGGGCGGTCTATTTCTTTGTCCGTTGGCGAGACGACGGGTGTAGCCGGAATATTGCCGCCAGCTCGTTGTTGCTGTTCTTCGCCTACGGGGCCAAAATCACGATTATCTACTATGTCCCGGCGTTCCTTGTTCTCATTTATCTCTTTGCAGGCAACCTGAGAACTCGTTTTTACACCAGCCTTTGTTTTCTTGGCATATTCATTGCGCTCTTTGTCGTTGAAACCTATTCATTCAACATGCTAACTGGATCGTCCTTCGGCAGAATGGAACTCATCCAGTCTTCCCATCGACCGATTCGCACTATCGCCTCCTCCGCCATCACCAACGACTGGCAATATTCTTTCAATTCAGTTTTCCAGTATCT
Source organism: Desulfovibrio sp. Fe33 (assembly GCF_028532725.1). Classification (NCBI taxonomy): domain Bacteria; kingdom Pseudomonadati; phylum Thermodesulfobacteriota; class Desulfovibrionia; order Desulfovibrionales; family Desulfovibrionaceae; genus Desulfovibrio; species Desulfovibrio sp. Fe33. The sequence continues at coordinate 188,911 of NZ_JAQKGU010000006.1, read as the reverse complement.
ATGCAATTTTTTTGTTTATTTTAAATACCCAGGCAGAGCCCCGGCAGTCCTGTACTATATAGCCTTTGTCATCTCAGTATTCGCACTGGCGAAGAAATGGCCGAACACGTCCGCTGCGGCCATTCCGTTTCTGTTCGGTTTCTTCGGACATGCGTACGCAGTTACATCCGTTTTTCCTTTTGTCCGCCCCGAACGAATACTCTTTCGGTACCAGAGCGCCATATTCGAATTGGCGCTCCTGACGCTTGTGCTCTTTTTGTCGGCTCCCCGTTTCAAGGGGACCGCCACGAAATACAAACTCCCGTTCAAAGCGGGCGATCGGGCAATTCGAATCATTCTCTTCCTAGTGCTCGCTTCGCCCATTGCAATCAGTGCGATCAAACACATCCATTGGGTGGACAACGGCTATAAGCGGACCGCCCGCACTGCGGCAATCGTCCGCCAGGCCCGGGAAGACAAAGTTCCCGTTTTCATCCTCCGGGAGGACGAGGAAAAAGAGTCGATCAAGCAAATAATCAAATACTACGCGCTATACACCGACACCCATTACTTCGGACAGGTGCCTTGGAATCGTGAGCACGACATCCGTCTTTCCGACTTCCCTGCTATTGAACGAGACGGGAAAGAGTTCCTGATGGTGGAACGCAACGGCCATACAGACGAGTTAGACGGAAAAGCCATTTATCTGGAGCGGTTTTGACTTATTTGCCGGTTCCTTTGTCATTCCCATATTCCCCCTGTTGCCGTTTTGCGGGCGCAAGGAGATGGCCGGGGTTGCCAACTGTCAGGGATAGGCTGTGCCACTCGGCAGGGAAAAGCCTGGCTGCATCGACCCAATTTCATGTCTAATGAAGCGGCATGAACAAAATTTGTTATAAAAGCCACCAGGGAGCATTATTGTGAAATTGATTATCCAAATCCCATGCTACAACGAAGAACAAACGCTGGGTGTCGCTTTGGCCGAGCTCCCGCGTAGTGTCCCGGGATTCACAGAAGTTGAATGGCTGGTCATTGACGACGGCAGCCGCGACAACACTGTCGCCGAAGCGAAAAAGCACGGCGTGGATCATGTGGTCCGGCATCCCAACAACAAGGGGCTTGCAGCGGCCTTCAGGACCGGCCTCGATGCCTGCCTCGCTCTCGGCGCGGATGTCATCGTCAACACCGATGCCGACAACCAATACAACGCGGGCAATATCCCCGATCTGGTCGCTCCCATTCTGGAAGGGACCGCCGACATGGTCATCGGGGAACGTCCCATCGCATCCATAGATCACTTCTCCCCGCTCAAAAAGATGTTGCAGCGGCTCGGCAGTTGGGTCGTGCGTATGGCCAGCCACACCGACATCCCCGACGCCCCCAGCGGCTTCAGGGCCATTTCGAGGGTGGCGGCGCAACAATTGATGGTGTTCAACAACTACACCTACACGCTGGAGACCATCATCCAGGCAGGCCAGAAAGGCATGTCCGTCACCTCAGTGCCTGTCCAGGTGAACGATGATCTGAGGCCATCCCGACTCGTCAAGGACATCCCCTCCTATATCAGGCAGAGCATCTTCACGATCATCCGGATATTCGTCGTCTACAAGCCGTTTCGTTTTTTTCCCTTCTCGCGGCGATCCTGTTTTCCGCTGGCATGCTCATCGGGTTGCGTTTTCTCTATTACTACTTCACGAGCGGCGGAAGCGGACACGTCCAATCCCTTATCCTTGCCGGACTTCTGGCGGGCATGGGGGGACAAACGTTCCTGATCGCCTTTGTGGCGGATCTGCTCTCCGCCAACCGAAGGCTCCTCGAGGAGATACGCTTTCAACAGCGTCGGCAGCTAGACCGCCAGGACGCGGCCGTATGCAAAGAACACAGCGACGATTAAAGGAGGCCGTATGCGCATCAGCATAGTCGGCCCCACGCATCCCTATCGGGGGGGCATAGCGCATCATACGACCCTGCTGTGGGAGGCCTTGAGAGAAGATAACGAAGTCCAGTTCATTTCTTACAAGCGGCAATACCCTGCGCTGCTTTTCCCCGGGAAATCCGACAAGGACCCGAGCACGGAGGCGATCCAGGCGCAAGGCGTCGACTTCCTCGTGGATTCCGTGAATCCCGTCACCTGGATTCAGACGGCCAGGGCTATCGTGCGGTTCAAACCCGACCTGCTGGTGCTGCCCTGGTGGGTGGCTTTCTGGGCTCCGCTATATCTGGTCCTCACCACCTGGGTACGGTTATTTCTGCCCACCCGAATAGTCTTTTTGTGCCACAACGTTTTGGAGCACGAACCTTCCTTTCTGAAACGGCTCATCACCCGCATGACCTTGTCGAGAGCGGACGGCATCATCACTCAATCGCGGCAGGAAAGTGATAAAGCCAGGGAACTGTTGGGAACGGACTTCCCGGTGACGACCGGCTTTCACCCTACCTACGCCCCTCTGGCCGGCGCTCCCCTGGATCGCGTCCAGGCTGCCCGGGAATTGAACCTGACGGGTAACATCCTGCTATTTTTCGGCTTCGTACGCCCCTATAAGGGCTTAGATGTTCTGCTGGACGCCATGCCGACGGTGCTGGCCGCCCGCGATGTCACCCTCATGGTGGTCGGGGAATTTTGGAAAGACAAGGAACGATACCTGGAACAGATCTCCCGGCTCGGAATAGGCGGCCATATCCGCCTGGTGGACGAATATGTGCCGAACGAAAGCCTGCCAAGGTACTTCGCCGCCGCCGACATTGTCGTACAGCCGTACCGTTCGGCCTCCGGCAGCGGTGTTTCCCAACTGGCATACGGATTCGGAAAACCCGTGGTGGCGACCCGGGTCGGCAATCTGCCGGAAGTAATCCGACACGGGGAAAACGGTATGCTCGTTTCCCCAGCCGATTCGGCCGACTTGGCGAACGCGCTCATTACGAGCCTGGAAACGGAAACCCTGAACCGGCTTACCGCCCACGCACGGGAAACCGGAGATCGTTTCTCCTGGAGTCGGCTCGCCAGCCTCGTCTGCACTCCCCCATCCGATTCAAAGAACTGAAGGAAAGGCCTGACAGACAGGCACCCGATGCAATCCTCCTGCTAGACGCCTTCCAGCGAAACCGGGAAAGCGGCGACAGACGGCTCACAGTCTACCGGCTATCGGGCTTGCTGCTATTTGAACTCGCCGGTCGAAAGGCCGTACCGTTTCAGCATGTTCTGGACGGCCACTCGGGACAGGCCGGAAATTCGCGCAGCCTTGGAGACATTTCCTTCCGCCAGGTCCATGGCCTCCCGGATGTAATTAAGGCTGAACCCGTCGATCATCTGGTTCTTGGCCTCCTTGAAGGGCGGCAATTCCCCTCCGGACGCGGGCATGGAGCTCCCGTTGCCTCCCACCATACGGACGACGTCCATGGCGACCATTTCCCCGGTGCCGAACACGGCCAGCTTGCGCATGGTGTTTTGCAGCTCCCTGACGTTGCCCGACCACTCTTCCGCGGCCAAGTGACCGATCACGGCGGGATCGAGTTCCTTGTCGGGCAACCCCAGCTCGGCGCAGGCCTTCTTGAGAAAATACCGGGCCAGCAGAGGAATGTCTCCCTTGCGCTCGCGAAGCGGCGGCAAGTTCAGGGTGAGGACATTCAGGCGGTGAAAAAGGTCCTCGCGAAAGGTCTTGTCCGCGATCTTGGCGACCAGGTCCTGGTTGGTGGAAGCGATGACGCGCACATCCACGGTACGCGACTTGTCGGAACCGACCGGACGAATCTCGCCCCCCTGGATCACCCGCAGCAGCTTGGCCTGGGTCTCCATGGGAATATCCCCGATTTCATCCAGCAGAATGGTCCCGGTATCGGCCTTCAGGAAGAGCCCGTCGCGGTCCTTGTCCGCACCGCTGAAGGCACCCTTCACATGACCGAAGAGCTCGCTTTCGAGCAGGTTCTCAGGGATCGCGGTGCAGTTCACCGTGACGAACGGCTTGTCCGCCCTCGGGCTGAGATCGCGCACCATGGCCGCAGCCAGCTCCTTGCCGGTGCCTGACTCCCCGAGGATGAGGACGTTGTAGTCGGTCTGAGCGACCGCGGCGGCGGACTGTTTGAACCGCTGCATGACCAGACTCTCTCCGATGAGGCGTTCCTTGTGGCGTTCGAGCTGGTCCTTGAGCTGACGGTTCTCGTCAAGCAGGCGGCTGCGTTCCAGGCCCTTGGCCACTACCCGGAAAAGGGACTCCGGCTCGATGGGCTTGGTCAGGAAATCGTAGGCCCCTGCCTTGAGCGCCTCGACGGCGATTTCGATGGTGCCGTGGGCCGTGAGAACCACGGCGGAAAGCTCCGGGGAATCGCCCAGCGCACGCTTCAGCAGTTCCATGCCGTCCATGGCGGGCATCTGCAAATCGGTAATCATGAGGCTGATGGGCACGCGACGAAGAACCGTGAGGGCCTGATCGCCGCAAAAGGCTACCTGTACCTTCACATCGGGAAATTCGCTCTCGATCAGCCGCTTGAGTCCCTTGGCGAAGTCGACCTGATCGTCGACAACGAGAATATGCACCGGCTCCGGGGTCATTGCCGCTCCTCTCCGGCGGCCGGGAACCGAAGCGTGAACCGCGCGCCGCCCTCCTTTCTGTTGTCGGCCAATATGGACCCGCCCAGGTCGCTCATGAAGCCGTAGACTATGGCCAGGCCGAGACCGGACCCCTTGTTCACATCCTTGGTGGTGAAGAACGGGTCGAAAATATACTGGCAATTCTCCTCCGCGATGCCGGGGCCGTTGTCGCAGACCTCCAGAACCGCTTCGTCGGCCGCCTCGTCGTGCCAAAGCCTCATTTTGACTTCACCGCCGTTCTCCGGCACCGCGTCCAGGGCGTTGATGACCAGGTTGACGACGATCTGCTCAACGGCCTGGGCATCCACGCTGATGCCGGGAACGCCGCTTGCGGCGTCGACCGTGATGGTCGCGCCCTGCTTCTCCGCCTGCACCCGGAATACGCCCGCGACGGTATCCACCACGCTCGGCAGATGCACCACCAGGGAGCTGGTCACCTTGGGACGGGCGAAGTTCAGGAGGTTCTTGAGCACGCTTTGCGCCTGTCTGGTGTGCTTGATGATGACGTCGAGATCCTCGGCGGCCTGACCCTCGGGCGTCCCTTTCTTCAACAACTGCGCATAGCAGAGGATGACCCCCAGCGGATTGTTGATCTCATGAGCCAAGCCCGAAGCCAGCTTGCCCACGGTCGCCATTTTCTCGGATTGGGTCATCTGCGCCAGCATCCGTTTCTGCCGGGTGGTCTCATGCACGTAGACGACCGCCCGTTCGCTCTCCTCGGTGTCGGCCTCCCGCACGGGGTAGATGCTCAACGCGAAGGAACGGCCTCCGGGCAGGGAAACCTCGCGCGATATGACCTTGTCCAGGCTGAGGGACTTGGATATGTCGCAGTCGCCGGTATCGCTCGGCCCGCCGCACAGCAGGCCGATGACGTTGCCGTCGGAACTGGCCCCGTCGGAAAGATCCGTGCTCAACCGGCGGGCGGCCTCGTTGACCATGATGGGGGAACCCGAACTGTTGGCCAAAAGCAACGGCTCGGTGATGCCCTCGAATATGGCCTGCAAGTTGGTGTTCTGCCGAACGATGGAATCGAGCGCCATGAGGTTCTCGGCTCCGAGACACAACTGGCGGCCTATGGCCCGCAGGACGATCCTGTCCTGGGCTTCGAAGGAATGGCCGGGCTTGTGATAGAGGCAAAGCAGCCCCTCGGCAGTGCCGGAAAAGGACTCCACGGGAATGAAGGCCCGGGAGGCCTCGATCCTCGCCACGGAATGCGTCAGCAGATCGACCCAGTCGTCGGGGATGACGGGCCGCTCGTCGGTCTCCGGCCAGGTGTAATGGCGGTTGGTGGAGAAAGTGCAGACAAAGGCGACCTTTTCAAGGTCGAACCGGCTGTAGATCAGCGGCAGCGTCGCCTTCCACAACTCCTGACGCGATGCGCTCCTGCTTGCCCCGGCGAGCAACTGGACGAACAGTTCCACATCCGATGTACGGGCATCCGCCTGGGCCGCCAGTTCCCTGGTCCGCTCCTCGACCTTGGCCTCCAGGTTCGTGGTGTAGTCCTGCAACTGCTGGCGCGTTTCATAGAGATAGTCGCTCAGCTTCTCGATACCGGCGACCATTTCTCCGACCTCGTCGCCCTGCTCGACCTCGCGGACCAGCTGGATTCCCTTGTCATCGCTGAAGTTCCGGCGAAAGCTCGTGGTCAAGAGACGGAAGTTGTTCGCGACGATGCGTTTGAAAATGTAGTTGGTGGCGGCGAAATACAACAAAGCGGCCAGCCCGAAGACCATCAAATAGGTCATGATGGTGTCCTGAATCCGCGCGACGGACGCAGTCACGGGGAGTCCGACGAAATCCACCCCGCCTATGGAATTCGGCTTGTGGCCGAACCCTCGGTCGCCATAGAGCCTGACAAGCTCGACCGGCGCGTCCGCCTTGTCGCCGTGGCAATGAAGACAGCTCTTCCAGTAGACGACCGGCCGGGCCATGACGAAATGCTTGACGCCGCCTATGAGCTCATAGCCCTCCCACAGCTTCAGGTCCGGGTCCTTGCGGAAGGTCTCCACAAGCCGCACTTCAAGCGGATTGGCCTCGAACTTGGGATTTCGGGCGTTGATCGCCACGCGCCGGTACAGATGGCTCGTCGGGCTGCCGTCCATGCCCGCCATGATGCGCCGCGTGATATACGACGAGGACATGGCCTCGATGACGAAGCTGTCCGGCAGCACCTCGTACATGCGCGTCCTGAGCGTGTTGCGCACGTAATCCTGGACCGAATCCACCTGGGACAGGACCATGGTGGCCTTGTCGTGGACCTCGTTCTCAAGCACCTGCCTAAGATGATAGGAAAAACCGACGAACATCAGCCCGCCGATGACGACCGAGGTCATAATCAGGCCGATGAGGAATTTGCTTTGCAGGGAGTATGGTCTGGGAAGCTGCATGAGTGTCACCTAACGAAATCCGAGCCGCGCCCGCCCCGCTCGGGGATTCCTTGACGCAACTTCTTTCGGGACTGTATAGGCAATGATAAGCGGTGAAAAGCACAATTAACAGGAGAGCCGGCGGCATGAACCACCTGATCCTGTCGATCGCGGCCGCTTTCTTCGGCGTCGCGACAGCGGACATGTTCAGCAGAGGCTGGACGGGAGTCCTGCGTACCGCTGCGTCGTTTGTCCTGTTTTTTCAAAAGAAAATATCCGGTGCGACCCTTTTCAGCCGCCTTAACGCCGCCATTCCCATTGCCATACTCTGCTGGCTGACCATGTTCCTGGCCTTCCGGTTCTATTTTCGTGTCTGGGGCCTCGGCGAAAGCGAACTGGAACAGGTCGGCTACTTTCTGGGGGCCGTCACCAGGGTCTTTCTCTATCTCAAACAGGCGAACAGGCTCATAGAGACCCTCTTCGACGCCGGAAACGACCCGTAGCGGGGCTCGCCCGCACCCCCGAGAATTCCTGCGGGCGCGTCGCGGAGTCCTGCTGCGCATCCCGAAGGCGGGCGTCCCGCCTACCGGCTGGAAGACGTCACGGGCATGGGACCCGGTCCATGGGGCATGTACTCCATGGTGGAACGGGCGTTGTGATCGGCGTGGCCCACAATCTCAACGTCGGTGTAATAGAACATGCCGGTCTCGATGTTTTCTTCAACGATGAAATCGCCCAACTTCTGAAACGCTTCCGACGATTCCACAACTTCCGGTCCGATCAGAAACGTGAAGACCCACACGGCCGCGCAAGACAGGGCGAACGCCGCCAGGCGTTGCGGCAAGCTTCGGTTTTCCATTGTTCTCTCCTTTTAATGACTATGGAGGGGGGCGCGAACGCCCCCCTCCGCTTTAGCGAGGGTATCCCTTCCCTGGGGCCTGCGTTAGATCTTGGCGGTGATGTCCGGGAACACCACGTAGAACATCAGGTAGGCCATGAGCAGGGTCAGGGCCAGGTTGAAGGACTGGCCGCACACGTACAGGATCAGCGGCTTGCCGCCCTTGAAGTAGTGCTTCAGCTCACGGAAGTTGGTGGCCAGGCCGATGGCGGCAAAGGACAGGCAGAAGAACCAGCCGCGGAAGATGCGGGAGAAGCCGCGCAGCACGCCCTGGTCGACCATGGTGAATCCGGCGTCCGAGCCGATGGCGGCGTAGACGATGGAGAAGATCACGGAAGCGGTCAGGAAGCCCAGCACGAACTTCGGGAAGCGGTGCCAGATTTCAATGGCGTGAACTTTCTGGCCCTGCACGCAATCAACGCGGGTGCACCAGTAGATGGCGATACCGAAGGCGGTAACGCCGATCATGACGTTCTGGATCATCTTGATGGTTGCGGCGACGTACAGAGCCTTTTCAGACAGGAACGCACCGGCCGCGGCCACGGCGCCGGTGGCGTCGATGGTGCCGCCCATCCAGGCGCCGCCCAGAATGTAGGGCATACCGGTGGCCTTGATGACGGCGGGCATGAGCACCATCATAATGGAGGTGAAGACCAGGGACAGACCGATGGACAGGGTCAGCTCCTCTTTCTTGGCCTTACAGGCTGCGGCGGCCGCAATGGCTGCGGAGGTGCCGCAGACGGACATGTCGGCGGAGATGACCATGTTCAGGGTCTTGGACGGCATCTTGACGACCTTCTGGCCGAAGATGAACGTGGTAATCAGGACGACCGGGGTAACGACCCAGGCGACAAAGATGCCCGGGATACCGATGGCGATGACCTTGTTGAACAGCACCTCGGCGCCCAGCAGCACCAGGCCGGTCTTGATGAAGAACTCAACCTGGAGAGCCTTCTTGGCCCACTCCGGCGTGCCGATGGTGTTGGAGATGAGCAAACCGATGGCGATGGCCCAGGCGGCGTAACCGATGCCGTACTGCTTCATGGTAGCCTGCCCGGCCATCACGTATGAGAGCACGGCTACGGCAAACACCAGTCCAAAGCCCTTGAGGAACTTGACCCAATCGCCGTCAATAAACTTGATGCCGATGGCGAAAATGATACCGAAGCCGACCAGCATCAGGAGCAAACCGGGAAGCAGGTTGAACGGCTTGTTGCCGATCTTCTTCTTGGCGGACGCCTCCTTGGAGCGGGATTTCAGCCAAGTCTCGATGGAGGACGAAGCCTGGGTGTTCAGCTCGGCGCTCTTGAAGCCGGCCTTCTCGGCCGCAACCTGCGCGGCCAGAGCCTCGGTCTTGGCCGCGGCGGCGGCCGCCTTGGCGGCCTCATACTTGGGCATGGCCTTGGCGTTCTTGATGTCGGCCTGCTCCTGAGTCTGATAGAAGGAGTTCAGGGGGTTGGTGGACCAGCTCTTGGGCTGAGCCATCAACGCGGCGATGGTCTTGCCGATGGGCTGATTCTTGGCCTTGATCTTTTCCTTGGCGGTCTGAGCTTCGTACCAGGCCACGGTCTTGAACGGGGCGCGGGCTGCTTCCTGCTCCATGATCGCATTGGCCTGGATGAACTTCTCGTTCATCTCCGCAGGCTTGTTGTTGAAATAAATGATGGACCCCACGATCAGGATCAGAAATCCCAACCAAATGGCCCAGTAATCCTCTTTTTTCCAGAGGTCGGACCAGGAGCTGGTCGCCTTGTCGACGACCACCTCGGCGTTCTGTTGGACAGCGTTATCAGCCATTTACTAAAACTCCTCAATAAAGCAGTTACTCTTCAGTCGAACCGTCCCCCCGGACGATCCGATGGAACCAATTCGCTTTCTCCAATGAGCAAATGCCGGGCCACTTTCTCAATACGCAGCAACATACTGAAATAACAATATTACTACAAAACGTCACGACAGAATATGCAAACACGACTTTGCAGTTTCGCAAGCGTCATTGTCACTTCGACTTTGCATTGCCCTTCCGCAAACCAAAACAAGCGCCAAAGACGCGATCGGGGGACGGGGCGGGGGGCGGTAATCCACTGAACAGACGGCAATCTCCAGGCGCGGGCTGCCTGGCCTTTCAGAATCGGACCTGCTAGAGAAACGCGATGTTCAGCACGTATCTTCTGGGCGCGGCAGCGATCATGACCGCCTATGTCTTCCGGCGCATGGACGGACTGCCCTTCCTGGGCTCCCTGACATGCAGAACCCGCATGGTCCTCGGCCTGTGCGCCTGGCTGTTCATCATGGTCGCCCGATACGTGGGCAGAGCCAACTTCGGCCAATGGTCCATCATTCTCGAAAGCGTCGGGCTCAGCCTGCTCATCACCCTTTTCCTGGCCGCCGCCCTGCTGGCCGTTGTGGACGCCGCCACCTTCTTCGGCCGGTTCCTGCCCGCAGCCGCCCCCAGACTTCGCCGTGCGGCCTTCGCCCTGGCCCTGGTCCTGTCGGGCGCGGCCCTGGTCCAGGGAATGCGCGCGCCCATCATCACTGAATATGAGGTCGCCCTGCCGGGCCTGCCGGACGAGTTGGACGGAATCACCGTCGCCGCCGTTTCTGACCTCCACGCAGGCACCCAGCTCGGTCCGGATTGGCTCAAGACGCGCGCGGACCAGATCATGACCCTCAAGCCGGACATAATCCTGCTCCTCGGCGACATCGTTGAGGGACATTCCCGGCAGTTGAACGCGCTCCTGCCCGCCCTGAGCACCCTGCGCGCTCCGCTCGGCGTCTATGCCGTGCCGGGCAACCACGAGAATCACGGTTTTCCGGAAAAGGCCCTGCGGCTGTTTCACGACGCCGGGTTCACGGTTCTGGTGAACAGATGGGATTCACCCGCGCCCGGACTGGTGGTGGCCGGAGTCGAAGACCTGAGCACCCACCAGGGCAGCCAAGCGACCAACGACCCGGTGGCCGAAGCCCTGGCCGACCGCCCGGCCGGGGCCACAATCCTGCTCTCCCACACGCCGCTGCGCTACGAGGAGGCCGCGTCCCTCGGGACCGGACTGATGCTTGCCGGACATACCCACGGCGGCCAGATATGGCCCTTCAACTATGTTGTGAGACTGAGTTTTCCGCTGGTGGAGGGAAGGTTTGAAATCGGCCCCATGACGTTCATCGTCACCCGGGGAGCGGGCGTATGGGGTGCGCGTATGCGTCTTTGGAATCCGGGAGAACTGCTCAAAATCACCCTGCGCGCCGACTGAGCGCGTCCCGCCCGTCCAGGCCGGGACCGCGCGTCCTTCGGCGCGATCATCAGCCCCGCAACCTACCCGCAGCCGAGAAGCGCGTGTTTCTCCGGCGACGGCTCATCTGCGCAAACCGAGGACCCGACTCCGGCCCTGGACAAACCGGACACGGCCAGATGCCGCTGGATGGCCTGCTGCTCCTTGAGCCAATCGGGAGCGATCTTCCCGTTTTCCACAGCCATGACGGTGTCGCCCAGGAAGAGGGCCTCGTCCAGGTCATGGGTCACATGCAGGATGGGTATGTTCAACTCGCTTTTGAGCTCCTTGAGACAACTGCGCAGATTCCGCCGGTTGGCCACATCCAGGGCTGAAAACGGCTCATCCAGCAGAAGCAGCACAGGGTCCCGGGCGAGGGCCTGGCAAAAGGCCGCCCGCTGACGCTCGCCGCCGGAAATGGCCGACGGCCGACATGATGCCAGATGCCTGATGCCGAACATGGACATGAGTTCGTCCACCCTGTCTTCATCGGACGCGGCAAAGGCGACGTTCTTGCGAATGGTCAGATGCGGAAACAGAGTGTAATCCTGAAAGACCAGACTCAGGCCGCGCTTCCGGGCGGGCACAAAAACCCGCTTTGCCGCATCGGCCCAGACCTCTTCTCCGAAGGCAATCTTTCCCGAATCGGGCTTCTCCAGTCCGGCCAGAAGACGGACCAGCGTTGTCTTGCCCGCGCCCGACGGGCCTATAACCGCGGTCAACTCGCCCGGGGCGCAGGAAAAAGCCAGATCGAGATCAAAATGTTTCAGCCGTTTGGTCATTGCGACATCGAGCATCAGGAACGCCTCGCATTGATCTTGTTTATTATCAGAAGCACCACGAAGCAGACGGGAATCAGGGCCGCCGACATGCGGAAGGCGTCATCGAAGCGCAACGCCTCGACGGCCTCGAAGATCGCCACCGAGGCTACCTGGGTCTGCCCGGGAATGCTGCCGCCCACCATGAGAATGACCCCGAACTCGCCCAGGCTGTGCGCAAACACCAGGATGGAAGCGGCGGCAAGGCCGCCCAGGCAGTTCGGCAGCACAATGCGGAAAAAGGCGGACAACGGCGACAGCCCGAGCACGGCCGCGCTTTCGAGCAGCCTCGGATCGAGCTTTTCCAGCGATGCGCGCAACGGCTGGACGGCGAACGGCAGATTAAAGACGAGCGACGCCATCAGAATGCCCGCGAAACTGAAGACCAGCCGGTTTCCTGTCAGATCCTCCCAAACGCCGCCCATGAACCCGCGCGGCCCCATGACCACGAGCAGGGCGAAGCCAAGCACCGTGGGCGGCATGACCATGGGCAGGGTAATCACGGCGTCGAGCAGGCTTTTACCCCTGAACCTCCCGAAGGCCAGAAGACTGGCCAACGGGGAGGCCGCCACGGGAATGAGCAACATGGTCCAGAAGGCCAGCTTGGCCGAAAGAATCAGCGGAGTCCAATCCATGGGCTACTTGTATCCGTACTTGAGCTTCATCGCCTGCACCTCGGGAGAGGACAGGAAGTCAACAAACTGGGCCGCCGCGTCGGGATGCGGAGCGGACTTCAGCACGCAACCGGCCTGAATGACCGGCGGAGCCTGGTCCACCACCACGAAACAACCCTTCCGTCCTTCGTCGGTGAAAACAGAGGAGTAGGCGCAGAAGCCCACGTCGGCCGAGCCGGTGGAAGCGAATTGGAAAGTCTGGGAAATGGACTGGCCGAAGACGAGCTTGGGCTGCACCTCGTCCCAGGCGCCAGCTTTCTGCATGGCCTTCATGGCCGATGTGCCGTAGGGCGCGGTTTCGGTGTTGGCGATGGCAACACGCTTGACCGCCGGGTTGAGCACCGTGGCCTTCCAATCCTCGCCGCAGAAATCCTTGTTGGCGGACCACAGGACCACCTGTCCCATGGCGTAGATGAAGGGTTTCTCGGCCAGGCCGTCGGCGTACAGCTTGTCGGGGCGTTTCTCGTCGGCAGCCAGGAAGATGTCGAACGGAGCGTCATTGACGATCTGGCCGTACAACTTGCCGGTGGAGGCGTAGGTGGCCTGGGCGGTCAGCCCGGTGGCCTTCTCGAAGGCGGGAATGATCTCCTTCATTACCGGCGTGAAGTTGGCCGCCTGGGCGATAAGCAGGTCCGCGGCGGAGGCTCCCGAGGGAACGAGGAGACACAAAGCCAGCACCAATGAGCAAATGCGTTTCATGACGACTCCTGAACTAGTGTTTTTTAGTGTTTCGGACAGTACGGGATCTCGCCTCTTTGGTACGGACATTTCCGCATTGCGGACAAGTCGATCACGCGAACACCTAAAATCGTGACAATACAACCCACCTCCGCCCTCGGCCAGCACCTTCTCTCAAAAAAAGATTGAAATAAAGCTTGCAAACGAAACTTTTCTCTTATAAACAGACTCTTCCTGAACGTGCCGAAGTGGTGGAATTGGTAGACACGCTAGGTTCAGGGTCTAGTGGGAGTATTCCCGTGGAAGTTCGAGTCTTCTCTTCGGCACCATGCTAGTACAAGGGTCGCGACCGACAGGTTGCGACCCTTTTCATTTGCCTCCATCTTCTTCCGCCCTCCGCCTCAAAATACCGACGCTCGACAGCCTTGCCTCTCAATGGACAATCGATGGTGTTTCGACTACATGCGAGGACGCGGCCTGTGCTCCGCGCCCCAGCACACGGGACGGCTGAAACCGACGGCAGTCGGGCTACTCCCGTGGTCCTGCCTCAACGACGGACCAAGCCTTCGGGCGCAAGGAAACGGACCTTTGCATTTTTTCACGAAAATGAAGCGGGTTCCGTATAGTAATGCGCAAAATAGCCGATACTGTTCTTGTCAATACATTCAAAGACGTTGAGGATTCCATGTTCGCCAATTTGAGCTTGAAGTTGAAAGTGCTGGCCCTGGCCCTGCTCGGACCGGTCATCGTCGCAACCGTACTGTCCATCCACCAGGCCATCCAGATTCGCAACGACGCCGAAAACGGCATTGTCCAGCAAAGCCGGGCGCTCATTCTCATGGCCGAGGCCGCCCGCAACGAGATGGCCAAAAAGCTGAACATGGGCATCATGGTCCCCTTCGACCAACTCGACACCCGGGAAAAGCTCCTCGAATCCATCCCGGTCATCACGGCCATCAACATCGCCAAGCAGAAGGCCAAGGAACTCGACTACAATTTCCGGGTTCCCAAAGTGGCCCCTCGCAATCCGGTTAACAAACCCACCCCCATCGAGGAAAAGGTGCTGGCCGAGCTCAAGGCCAAGAACCTCGATGAAAAAATTCTCATTGAAAACAACGAAATACGTTACTTCCGGCCCATCCGCCTGACCAAGGAATGCCTGTACTGCCACGGCGACGCCAGAGGCGACCGCGATCCAGTCGGCGGCATCAAGGAAGGCTGGAAGGAAGGCGAAATCCACGGCGCGTTCGAGATCATCACCTCCTTGGACCAGGTCAACGCCAGCGTGTTCACATCCGAGCTGTACGCCGCCCTGGAAACCACAGCCGTACTTCTGGCCGTGGGCATCCTGGTCTGGTTCCTGGTCAAGCTCATCATCGTCGGACCGCTCTTCCGCATCCGCACCTACGCCAAGTCCGTGGCCGACGGCGACATCGACGCCGAGCCGGAGGGACACTTCGCCGCCGAACTGGGCGTCGTGAAGGAAGCCATTCAGACCATGGTCGGCAACCTCAAGGCAAAAATGCTCGAAGCAGCCCAGAAGCAGGACGAAGCCGAGCACGCCCAAGGCGTGGCGGAAACGGCCATGGAAGCCGCCAAGGCGCAGGAAGCACGAAGCAACGAGTTGCTGTCCACCATGCAGCGCATCGCGGGCGAAGCCTCTCTCATCGCCGAACAAGTCACTTCGGCCGCCGACGAAATATCCGCCCAGGCCCAACAGGTGAGCAAGGGGGCCGAGGTCCAGCGCGACCGCACCACCCAGACCGCCACGGCCATGGAGGAAATGAACGCCACCGTCCTCGAAGTGGCGCGCAACTCCTCCAACTCCGCCGAATCCGCGGCCAACGCCCGCACCCAGGCGCAGGAAGGGGCGAAGATCGTGCGCGAGGCCACGGACGCCATCCGCGAAGTCCACGACCTGACCTCCACCCTCAAGCAGTCCATGGACCAGCTCGGCAAGCAGACCACCGACATCGGACAGATCATGAACGTCATCGAGGACATCGCCGACCAGACCAACCTCCTCGCCCTCAACGCGGCCATTGAGGCCGCCCGAGCGGGCGAGGCGGGACGAGGCTTCGCCGTGGTCGCCGACGAGGTCCGCAAACTTGCGGAAAAGACCATGGCCGCCACCAAGGAGGTTGGGGACGCCATCCAGGTCATCCAAAACGCCGCCACCGCCAACATCCAAAGCGTGGACCACGCGGCCCAGGTCGTGGAACAGGCCACAAGCCTGGCCAACAGCTCCGGCGAAGCCCTGGACTCCATCGTCAACTACGCCGACGACACCTCGGGACAGGTGCAGTCCATCGCCACCGCCGCGGAGGAGCAGTCCGCCGCCTCCGAGGAAATCAACCGGGCCGTGGAAGACATCAACCACATCGCGACTGAAACGGCCGAAGGAATGAACCAGTCCGCCGAAGCCATCAACAAGCTGGCCAAGCTGTCCAACCGTCTGCACAAGCTCATTGAGGAAATGAACGCCCATTAGCGGCGAACAAGCCAAAAATGCAACCGAGGCGCGGGGAATTCCCCGCGCCTTTTTTTGGATCCAATATCGTTGACTCCCCCACTTTCGCGGCAGAACACCGCGGAGTAAAAAAACGCGCCGAAAGCGCATACATGGGATGCAAGGGCGCGCCCCTCGCCCTCCGGAAGCGAAATCACCCGGCCATTGCCGCGAAACGGCTTTCACCGCCGGATTTTATTCATCAGGAAATTTAAGGAGCAGTTCCCTTTTTCATGTCGAAAAGCATGAATACCCCCGCCCGCAACGCATCCCCGCTTGTCATCCCGACTACGTTTCATTATGGTTCACTGGCTTGTGAAAAATCGTTCAACCGAAGGATATCCATGGCCATAGCCGATCCGGCAGCGCTGATACGCAACCTATCGAACAAGCAGGGACTTGCCGCCCTCCTGGACGTGCTTCCTTTGGGCGTGGCCATCATGGACAGGAACGGAACGTTGCTGGCCGTGAACAGGAACTACGAGTCCCTGACCGGGGTGAGCGGAGACCAGGTCCTCGGCATTCGATGCCACCACGCCCTGCGCTCGGACTACTGTATGCGAAAGTGTCCCATGCGGGGCGAATGGGCGGACAAGCGGGCCCGGACCGTGGAAACGAACATCATCAACCGCGACCGGGAAAAACTCAGCATCCACCTGACCCTCGCGCCGCTGGTGGCCGACGACGGGTCCGTCCGGGGAGTCATCGAAACGCTGATGCCCGCGTCGATTCACGCCCTGGACGAGATCGTCAGCGGAGTTTCCGGGCTGGGCGAACTGGTGGGCCGGAGCCCCGAGGTACGCAAGATATTCTCCATGACCCCGTCCATCGCCCAAACCGATTCGCCGGTGCTCATCACCGGCGAGACGGGCACGGGCAAGGACATGCTGGCCGAGGAAATCCACAAGGAGTCCGACCGGGACGGCCCCTTCGTCAAGGTGAACTGCGGCGCGCTGCCCGTGCCGCTGCTGGAGTCCGAACTCTTCGGCCACACCAAGAACGCCTTGCCCGGCGCGGACCAGGCCAAGCCAGGCAGACTGCGCATGGCCCACGGGGGCACCCTCTTTTTCACCGAAATCGGCGATCTTCCCCTGCCGTTGCAGACCAAGCTGCTGGCCTACATGGACGATCACGCCGTGCGTCCGATCGGCTCCACCAAGGTCGTCCATACGGATGTCCGCATCATGGCCGCCAGCCATTACGACCTGGAGGACATGGTCCGCCGCAAACGGTTCCGGCGCGACCTACTCTACCGGCTCAACGTCATCCGGCTGCACCTGCCGCCCTTGCGCGAACGTGGCGAAGACCTGCTCCTGCTGCTGGACCACTTCCTGAAAATGTTCCAGGTCCGCTACGGCAAAAAGGTGGACCGTTTCTCCAAGAACGTGGAAACCCTGATGCGCTCCTATGAATTTCCCGGCAACATCAGGGAGCTGCGCAACCTCATCGAATATGCGGTCAACTTCTGCGACACCAACGTCATTCGAATGCGTCACCTGCCCGGCTATATGCTCCACGCGCCGAACCTGCCCGAGAACCTGTCCACACCTCCGAGGCCGGTGGAGGCAGGCGCGGTCCTGGCCGCCCCTCCCGAACGATGGGAGGATGTGCAGCGTAAAATGATAATGGAAGCGCTGGTCAAGACCGGCGGCCGCAAGTCAAAGGCCGCCGAACTGTTGGGCTGGGGCCGCTCCACCCTGTGGCGCAAGATGAAACACTTCGGCATAGAATAGGCGGACCGCATGGAAAATATCCTCATCCCCATCATGGACGACGAACTGTCCCCGCGCTTCGACCTCGCCCCCAAGGTGCTCATTATTTCCATCACCCGGGAAACCAGCGCCATGGGCACCCTGAACGAGCGGGTCATCGACTTTGAAACACCGTCGGCCGAGGCCATGTACAGGCTGGTCATGGCCGAGAACATCCAGACCATCATTTGCGCGGGCATAGAAAACGAGGTTTTCGAGTTTCTGAAACGCAAAGGCATCAAGGTCGTAGACAACGTCTGCGGCCAGGTCGATCCCATTCTGGAAGCCTACCTCGCCGGTCAGCTTTCCCCTGGGCAATTCTATTTCTGACACGCTTTTAGTTTCTTTTTGTTTCACTTTGAGACAGGCGGCCGTTTCAGAACCGTTCCACAATGTTTCATTTCGTCCTTGCGAAAAATTTCACGTAAGACGCTTGACGCAAGGAACCAATTGCTATCTATAGAAACGCGGGTCACTTGATCGTTTTAGACTGCGAGATTCGCTCACAAGGT
The DNA here is from genome assembly GCF_028532725.1 of Desulfovibrio sp. Fe33. Lineage (NCBI taxonomy): Bacteria > Pseudomonadati > Thermodesulfobacteriota > Desulfovibrionia > Desulfovibrionales > Desulfovibrionaceae > Desulfovibrio > Desulfovibrio sp. Fe33. The sequence goes on along the minus strand of NZ_JAQKGU010000006.1, from coordinate 170,872 downwards.
CACGCCGATGGGGGTCGGCGTCGGTCAACTGGTCCGAGGCTGTGTTCACTTCAACGCGGCGACCTGCTTCCTGGCAGAGGGGGAGTCGCCGCAATGTGTCAACAGTACTTCTTGGGAGGAAGGAATACATGAAAGTCAAAGAGCTTATGACCCCGGTGGGGGACTACCGGACGCTGGGCACGGACGCCACGCTCGGCGACGTGGTCGCCGCGCTACAGGGCGGCACCCATCGGGACATTTTCATCGTGGACGAACGGGGCGCCTTCGCCGGGGTCCTGACCATGACCGACATCATCACCGCGCTGGAGCCCAACTACAAAAAACTTTTCAAGAAAGACCTGGACAGCGACATTCTCTCCAATCGGTATGTCGCCGAGCAGTTCAAGGAGTTCAACCTCTGGTCCGACACCCTGGGCAACATCTGCGCCCGAGGCGTCGCGATCAAGGTCACCGACGCCATGCATGTCCCCGAAGAGGACCAATACCTGGATGAAGACAGCGACATCGAATACGGCGTGCACATGTACATGGTCGGCACGCCCCAGCCGCTGATCGTCCGTCGTGACGGCAAGATCACCGGCGTCCTGCGCATGTCGGACGTCTTCAACGAAATCATCGGCCGCATGAACACCTGCGCCAAAGCCGACTAGGCCGTTCGGTCCAACGAGGAGACTCTCATGGAGACAGCAAGCACTGCAAAATCCGCCTTCGATTGGAAACGCCTGGCATTCATGCTCACGGGCGTCTTTCTTTTCGCCATCGTTTATTATTCCCCGGCCTGGCCGGACGCCATCGACCCCAAGGGCGAACACTTCATCCTGTCCACGCAGGCCAAGGGAGCCATCGCGGTCTTCCTTCTGGCTGGCACATGGTGGGTCTTTGAAGTTGTGCCCATCGGCATCACGTCGCTGATGATCGGCATCCTTCAGGTCATGTTCCACGTCCGCACGGCCAACGAAGCGTTCAAGGACTTCATGGACCCCTCGGTCCTCTTCATCTTCGCGTCCATCATGATCGGCCTGGTCTTCACCAAGACCGGCCTGACCAAACGGCTGGCGTACAAGATGCTCGACGTTGTGGGCGAACGCACCTCGATGATCTATCTCGGCGTGTTCGTGGTCACCGCCGCCCTGACCCACATCATGGCGCACACCGCCGTGGCCGCGACCATCTATCCGCTGCTGCTGGCCATCTACGCCCTCTACGGCGAAGGCGACCGGCCCACCAAGTTCGGCAAGGGATTGTTCATCGGCATGGCCTATGTGGCCGGCGCAGGCTCAGTCGTCACCCTGCTCGGCGCGGCCCGCGGCGCGGTGGCTCTGGGCTTCTTCAAGGAAATCGTCGGCGTTGAAGTCGGCTTCTTCGAGCTGTCCTACTACATGGCTCCCATCGGCTGGGGAATGACCCTCCTCCTTTGGGGCTTCTTCATGATCGTCTGCAAGCCCGAAAAGGACCGCATCCCCGGCCTGCGCGAAAAGGCCCGCGAGCTCAACGCCAAGATGGGCGGCCTGACCCGCGCCGAAATCATGGCGGCCATCATCGTCGGCTCCGTCATCCTGATCATGTCCCTGCGGGCCTTCGTCCCGGCGCTCAAGGCCGTTGACAAGACCGCCATCATCCTTTGCTCCTCCGTCCTCTTCTTCATCTTCAAGATCCTGGACCTCAAGGACCTGGAAGACATCCCCTGGAACATCATCCTGCTTTTCGCGGGTGCCATGTCCATCGGCTTCTGTCTGTGGCAGACCGGCGCGGCCAAGTGGATGGCCGTCAACTGGCTGGTCATGTTCCAGAACGCCAACTGGTTCGTCTTCGTCATGTCCATCGCCTTCTTCGTGATGATCATGACCAACTTCATCATGAACGTGGCGGCAATCGCCATATCGCTTCCCGTGGCCCTGGTCATCGCCCCTTACCTGGGCGTGGCTCCCGAAGTCATCCTGTACGCCTCGCTGGTCATGGCGGGTATGCCCTTCCTGCTCCTGGTAGGCGCGGCGCCCAACGCCATCGCCTACGACTCCGGCCAGTTCACCACCGGTGAATTCTTCGCCTGGGGCGTCCCGGCATCCCTGTTGCTCATGGTCGTGGTCGGCCTCGCCGTCCTGGTCATCTGGCCTCTCATGGGTATGCCCATCACGATTCCCGTCGGGGGTTAACGATCAAGGGAGTATAATCGCAGTAATAAAACGGCTGCCGCGCTTAGGCGTGGCAGCCGTTTTGTGCAACAACCAAAACCACGGGGAGCATAATGGAAAAACTCGAAGCAGTATTCGATCACATAACGTCCAGGGTAAACGTCAACCTCAAGCCCATGGGAGTCGACGTCCGGTCCATCCTTCAAAATTGCATCCCGCGTGAACGCCACCTGCTCTACTACGCGTTCTACGCCCTGACCGAAGACCACCCCATCAGCTTCAAATTCAAGAACTCGAACCTGGCCGGGACCTATTTCCTCGGCAAGACCCAGGTGGACCACTCGGTTCTCTACAAATCCAACGTGCGCGGCGACGAGCTCAAGCGCAGGGGGGACGTGGTCGAATTCAACGGGGTCAAGACCAAGCTCTTCTATGACGAGGTCATCCGCATCATCAATTCCTTCCTGGTCAAGACCCTGGTCCACAACAACTCCAAGAACCCGGAGACGCCCGAAGTTTTTCGCATCCTCAACTCGACGGCCATGCATTACTCCAACATCCACGGCACCACCCTGGAAGGAGTCTACCTGGGAGCATTCGCCACCGCCGACCTGTCCATCATGCACAACTGCGTCATCGGCGACTTCGCCTACGTCCAGGCGGGAGACCTTTCGCGGACCACGGTGGAGCCCGGCCGCGTCTGGATCAAGGCCAACAACCTTTTCGAATTCAACTATGTTTTCCCGGAAGGCGTGATCGAGCAGTACGTCAAGCTGGATGAAAACGGCCACCTGAGCGGCAAGTTCGTGGACTACGTGGATGAATACAAGGAAGACTTCGTGCCCATCTACTCCACAGCCCGCCCGGAAACCGATTTCGACGTGCCGGAAACGGCCTACGTTTCTCCGTACGCGGTCATCAAGGGCAAATGCGTTGTAGGCGAGAACGCCCTCATCGTGCAGCGCGCGCACGTGGAGGACTCCTACATAGGCAAGGGCTCAAACGCCCAGGAGAATTGCTACATCCAGAATTCCATCTACAAGGGCAACGACGTCACCGCCCACGGCGGCAAAGTCATCTGGACCACCGTCGACGAAAACGTCTTCATAGGCTTCAACTCCTACGTTCACGGCCGGCAGGATTGTCCCATAACTATCGGCCGTAACTCGATAGTCATGCCTCACACCATTATTGATGCGAAAGAATGCATAATAATCCCTGACAACTCTGCTGTTTGGGGTTATATCACGACGCAGGCCGACCTTGAAGCGCATTCCATAGACTTGGACGAGTTGGCCAACGCCTCGGACGTAGCTCTGGGTACCGCCACCTTCACGGGCGACGGAAAGGCTTTCGTCGAGGCGTTCAGACACCGCATCGACCATATTCGCGAAGAAAACGGCGCATATTTCGACGGGTCCGACAAAACCCGCGGACATGCCCAGAAGACAAGGGATGCAGCCTTCAATATCCTTCAGCCTTTCCAATCAGGCAAGGATGCCGGTATGTATCCAACAATGACCATTGGGGACTAGTTCTTGCACACGAGACAGATCCCGGCAATCCAATCATCAGGAGTATCCGACAATGCCTCAGACACTGACCCAGGCCTTCAGCAAAAACTTCCTCGGAAGCGCGCCCAACTGGTACAAAATGGCCATCGTCGCCTTTTTGATCATCAACCCGATCCTAATGGTCACTGCCGGACCATTCATTGCAGGCTGGGTACTGATAGGTGAATTCATCTTCACCCTGGCCATGGCGCTTAAATGCTACCCGCTTCCCGCGGGCGGCCTGCTGGCCGTGGAAGCCATCATTATGGGCATGACATCACCCGCCACGGTGTATCATGAAGCCCTGACCAACTTCCCGGTCATCCTGCTCCTGATCTTCATGGTTGCGGGCATCTACTTCATGAAGGACTTCCTGCAGTACACCTTCACCCGCATCCTCACCCGCGTGCAGTCCAAGATCCTCATCTCGCTGCTCTTCTGTTTCGCGGGCGCGTTCCTGTCCGCATTCCTGGACGCCCTGACCGTCACCGCGGTCATTATCGCCGTCGCATTCGGGTTCTACAACGTCTACCACAGGTTCGCCTCCGGCAAGAACATGACCTGCACCCACGACCTCTGCTCCGACGAGACGGTCAAGGAGCAGAACCGCAACGACCTGATGGAATTTAGGGCCTTCCTGCGCAACCTTATGATGCACGGCGCGGTCGGCACCGCGCTGGGCGGCGTCTGCACCCTGGTGGGCGAGCCTCAGAACCTGCTCATCGGCGCGGAAATGGGCTGGCACTTCGTGCCCTTCTTCCTCAACGTGGCCCACGTTTCCATGCCCGTCCTTCTGGCCGGCCTGCTGACCTGCGTGGTCGTTGAGAAATTCCATCTCTTCGGTTACGGCGCGCAACTGCCCGGCAACATCCGCTCCCATCTGCTTGAAACCGCCATCGAAATGGAATCCAAGCGCGGCGTTCAGGGCAAGGCCAAGCTCGTGGTCCAGGCCCTGGTCGGTATCTGGCTCATCGTCGCTCTGGCGCTGCACCTGGCCGAAGTCGGCATCATCGGCCTGTCCGTCATCGTCTTCCTGACCGCCTTCAACGGCTTCATCGACGAACATCAGCTCGGCCCCGCCTTCGAAGAGGCACTGCCCTTCACCGCGCTGCTCGTGGTCTTCTTCGCCATCGTCGGCGTCATCCACGACCAGCACCTCTTCGCTCCGGTCATGGACTTCGTCCTCGGCCTGAACGGCCAGGTCCAGTTGGCCGCCTACTACTCGGCCAACGGCTTGCTCTCCATGATCTCGGACAACGTTTTCGTGGCGACAGTCTACATCTCGGAAACCAAGATGCACTTCGAACAAGTCCTGGCCGCGATCCCCGGCGTCCCCGACGGCGTAGCCCTGATGGACCGTCTCACCGATCCGCACATGGCCCGCGCCGACGTCATCGCCTCGCTTCCCGCCGACATCCAGGGCAAGGTCACCGAAGTCATGACCCAGCTCGACCACCTTGCCGTGGCCATCAACACGGGTACCAACATCCCGTCCGTGGCCACTCCGAACGGACAGGCAGCCTTCCTGTTCCTGCTGACCTCGGCGCTGGCCCCGGTCATCAGGCTGTCCTACGGCCGCATGGTCGTCCTGGCGCTGCCCTACACGATCACCATGTCCATCACCGGCCTGGCCGCCACCTACTTCTTCTCCTGGTAGGCCATCCGAAACACCGACAAAGCCAAAGGCCCCGCGCGATGCGCGGGGCCTTTTCGTTGGAAACCACCCCAACTACTCCCTGAAGGGAATAATCAGGCGTAGAAGCCGCTTTGCGGCACCAGCCGGGTGATTTCACCTTGATTCACCCCGTCCGGACCTCCCCTTTAAAAGTGCCGGTAAACCCGCGCCCCAGTCCGCTGTCCTGCTGATTGCTCGGCGATCAAGACGCCGCCCCCTTGCCCCCTGTGTGCGCCAGCGGACCGGACCGTCTTACTCCGCGACGCCCGGAGTCAAACATATGGGTTTCTTTTGGGAGAATATCGGCCGTGAATAACGACAGCCCCGCATCCGGGTCCCCCGCGCGTTTATTATACCGTTGCCGGGCACCGATCGAATATCCGCTCCGAGGCAAGACTCGTGCGACCGTCCATGCGGATAAAGGCGGTGATCGAAAACGGCTTGACCCTGTTCACGGTCCGGGAAAACGGACAAAAAAAAACGCACCCGGCAATTCGAGTGCGTTTTTTTGTCCGTTTTTTCGGACGCGCTACAGGCTCGGGCGGTCCGGCCCGAAGCGACATTCGGTTCTCTAGGCGTCCAGCTTGGGCGAATTGTCCAGATGCTCCTTGCACAGCCACACGATGGACTGGCGCCCGGTGTCGAAATGGGGGCTAACCCCATGCACCGTGCCGCAAACTGCGCACATGTGCTCATTTTCGCACTTCGGATAGCATTCGATGGAATTCAGCATCTGATTGAAACGGCGAATGATCGGAAACATGGGATGATCCGCATGGCGTTTTCGATCCTTGCTGTTCAGCTTGCCGTTGTCGTTCACCTTGACGGTAATCATTCTGGAACGGTTGATGAGACCTTCCTTCTTGTTCATGACCACCTTGGTGGGTTCTTCCCAGCGGCAGATAATCCGCTTCCGTTCCTGGTCAAAACGCATGGACATGGCATCCTCCTTGGCGTCGGCTTGCTTCCCTCTCAAGCCGCGTTGGTTCGGATTCACCCCTAGTGCATCGGCCTTACGGAATTTCTCCAGTTCAGACATTTTAGATCACGTAATCCACGGCCTTGCGACCGGAGGCGACCTTCTTCACGAAAGCCACACAGGCCTGGTGTTCCGGGTGACCCTGGTAGTGGTTCAGGGCGTCGACATCGTCGTGCTCCGAGCACAGAATCACATGGCACTCGGGATCGGCGGCCACGATGTCCACACTGACCTCGATGTGCCTGAGCCCCTCGATGCGCCCTCTCAACGCCTCAAGGATCTCCTTCATCTTTGCGCCGTTTTCAGCGGCCGAATGGCCTTCCGCTTCATCCTTCAACGTCCACATAACGATATGTCTGACCACTTGGACTCTCCTTGAAATTCAACAATTCAGGACGCATAGACAAAACGACTTGAAATAGACGCTTGCTTACACAAATCAGGATAAGCACGGTTTTCCGTTTTGTCACCCCAGTTCACATTATAAATCATCCCCTTGACTGTTTTCCCGGGGGATGATGCGAATAACCCGGGCCGCGACGCCTTGACTTTGGCGGGCTGAGGCCCGACCCTTGCATGTATCGCGGCGTCGCGATCATGCGAGTACATTATGCACGAGAAATGCCAAAAAGAACCACCATGCGAAAAATACTCTGTTTGACCCTACTTCTGACCTGCCTCTGCGTCCTGCCTGTCCGGCCGGCGCTGGGCGGAGTCGAAAAGCCGAAGAAAAGCGTGCTCTGCCTGAACTCCTACCACCACGGCTACAAGTGGTCGGACGCGATCATGCGCGGCATTCGCTCGGTTCTGGACAACAGCCATTACAAGATCGATCTCCAAATCGAATACATGGACGCCAAGCGGTACAACTACGAAGATGTAACCCACATGCTCCTGAGGCTGTACAAGGAGAAGTTCAAGCACGAAAAGTTCGACCTCATAATGACTTCGGACAACGACGCCTACTCCTTCGCCATGCAGTATAGGGACATCCTTTTCCCCGGCGTCCCCCTGGTCTTCTGCGGGGTCAACTTCCTCCACACCGACGACACGGACTCGGACAACGCCACGGGCATCATCGAAATCTTCGACTTGTCCAAAACAGTGGACGTGGCCCTGCGGCTGCACCCGGACAAGAAGCGCATCGTCGTGGTCGACGACTCCTCCACAACCGGAGCGGCCATCGAACGCCAGGTCAGGAACCAGCTCAGCCGCTACAAAAAACCGCTGAACGTCGAATACTGGACCGACATGTCGCTCGAAAACGTCGTGGATCGGGTGGCGATCCTGCCCAATGACACATTCCTTTTCTTCATTCCCTACTACCAGGTCATCGACGGCCGGTTTCTGACCGCAGAAGAGGTCATGCAGGTCATCTCGACCAGGTCCCACGTACCCATCTACACCGCATGGGAATTCCTTGCGGGCAACGGCGCCGTGGGCGGCAACATGCTGTCCGGCTACATGCACGGCCGAAAAGCCGCCACAGTCGCCCTGGAAATCCTTGACGGCAAGGATGCCGACGATATTCCGGTATTCCGGGAGACCACCGGTGAATATATCTTCGACTACGAGGTAATGAAGCGACTCAAGCTGAACATGGACCTGCTGCCCGAGGGCAGCCGCATCATCAACGCGCCCAAGGCGTTCTACGAGCTGTCCAAGGAACTCTTCTGGACCATCATGGTCAGCTTCGTCCTGCTCGTGCTGGTTCTCATATTCCTGACCATCACCATGCTCGAACGGCGCAAGGTCGAACGGAAGATCAAGGACCAGCTCGCCTTCCAGGAGACACTCATGGACACCATTCCGCAGTTGGTCTCATGGAAGGACGCCGAGGGGAAATTCCTCGGCACCAACAGGGCCTTCTCGGAATTCTTCGGCGTGGAACACGGTGCGGGAATCGTCCGCAAGACGACCTACGACGTCATCCCGGACCTGGATTACGCATCCTGGGCGTCCGGGGCGGACAAATCAGTCATCAGCAAGGGCCAGGCGTTCCGCAAGGAACGGCGGAAGATCGCCGACGCCAAGGGCAATCCCGCATGGATCGAAGCCACCAAGGTCCCCATCAACGACCGTTCGGGGCAAATCGTGGGCGTGCTGTCCATGGTGGACAACATCACCACCGAACTGAATCTGGAAAAACAGTTGCTGCAATCTCAGAAAATGGAGGCCATCGGCACTCTTGCCGGAGGCATCGCTCATGATTTCAACAACATCCTGACCAGCATCATCAACTCCACCGAGCTGGCCGTAGGCGACCTGGACCCGGGCTCCATGACGACCCGCGATCTGGAAAGGGTGCTCAAGGCGGCCCGGCGCGGCGGCCGCGTGGTCAAGCAGATTCTGGCCTTCAGCCGTCCATCCACGGAAGGCTTCAGGCCCACCGACGTGGGCGGCGTCATCACCGAGGCCATCGGGCTGCTCGAATCCTCCATGCCGCGCAAGATCGAGGTCCGCTCGCGGATCGCGGAGAATCTTTCCTGCGTCTATGCCGACCCGACCCAGATCCACCAAGTGGTCATGAACCTGTGCACCAACGCCTTCCACGCACTGCGCGGCACGGGCGGGGTCATTGAAGTCCGCCTGGACCAGGCGGAACTCGCGCGCGAAGACGCGGACATGCTGGGGCTGATCCCCGGCGAATACGTCCGCCTAGTGGTGGAGGACAACGGACCGGGCATCCCGCTGGACATCGTGGACAAGATATTCGACCCGTTCTTCACCACAAAAGACAAGACAGAAGGCACGGGTCTGGGCCTGGCCGTCGTCCACGGCATCGTGCACAGCCACAAGGGCGGCCTCCAGGTGGCCCCGCGCGATGGAGGCGGGACGACCTTCACCATCTATCTTCCCAAGGGAGACACGGGCCTGTGCGGCGACGTGGACTTCTCCGGCGTGCCCCACAATATCGGCGCGCGCATCCTGTTCGTCGAGGACGACGTCGACCAACTCCAGACCACGCCGCGTCTTCTCGAAACCATGGGCTACTTCGTGGACGGACAGGAAAACCCGCTATCGGCCCTGCGGCTGGTCAACGAAATACCCGGCGCATTCGACCTGGTCATCACGGACTACGACATGCCCGGCATGAGCGGAACGCAACTGGCCAAACGCCTCGCGGTCATCGAACCCGACCTGCCCGTGATCCTCATTTCCGGACGAGAGGATGCCGTATCCGCTGCCTCGGACTTGCCGAACATCCGTCTCGTGGTTATCAAACCTTACGACAAGCAGGACCTGTCCAGAGCCATCAACACGGTGTTGAACAACGAAGCGCAAGGGGAATGACGTGGCAGACATTCTGATTATAGACGACGACCTCGAGGTCTGCGAAACCATGGAGAGCCTGATAAACAGGCTCCCGCACGAATGCGCCTCCGCACACACCCTGGACTCCGGACTGCGGATGATGCGCAAGAAGGCCTTCGACGTGGTCTTCCTGGACGTGCGCCTGCCCGACGGCAACGGCCTCGGCATCCTGCCGGACATCATGGCCCTGCCCGACCCGCCCGAAGTGATAATACTGACGGGCAAGGGCGATCCCGACGGCGCGGAACTGGCCATCAGGGGCGGCGTCTGGGACTATCTGCTCAAGCCGTCCAGCATACGCGAAATATCCCTGACCCTGGGCCGCGCCCTCAAATACCATGAAGAAAAGCGGGGCCGCGACGGCGACCGCGACCTGGAAATGAAAGGCGTGGTCGGCGAAAGCCCGATCATCAAGAGCAGCTTCAACCTTCTGTCCCAGGCGGCCCGGTCGGAGTCCAACGTGCTCATCACCGGCGAAACCGGCACCGGCAAGGAGCTGTTCGCCTCCACCATCCACGCCAACTCCAAACGCAAGACGGGCAATTTCGTTGTCGTGGACTGCGCCGGGCTCACGGAATCCCTGCTGGAATCCACCTTGTACGGACACCGCAAGGGCGCGTTCACCGGAGCCCAGAACGACCGTATCGGCCTTATCAAACTGGCGGACGGCGGCACCCTGTTCCTGGACGAGGTGGGCGAAATGCCCCTGTCCATGCAGAAGGCTTTCCTGCGCGTCCTGCAGGAGCGGACCTTTCGCCCGGTGGGTGACACCCGCGAGCAGACCAGCGACTTCCGGCTTGTTGCCGCCACCAACCGCGACCTGGATGATATGGTCGAAAAGGGGACGTTCCGTTCCGACCTGCTGTATCGGCTCAAGACGATGCACATCCATCTGCCGCCCCTCAGGGAGCGTCCCGAGGACATCAAGGCCCTGGCCACCTACAGGGTGAACCATCTCTGCCGCCAATACTCCATGCCGCCGAAGTCCTTCGGGTCGGACTTTCATCCGTCCCTGGAGAGCTACGAGTGGCCGGGCAACGTCCGCGAACTTTTCAATATCCTGGAACGCGCCGTGGTCACGTCGGGCAACGAAAAGACGCTCTACGCCATGCACCTCCCGCGCGAACTGCGCATCCGGGTGGCAAAGGCGCAGATTGAGCGCATGACCAACGACAATCCCGAAGAGGAGGCCCGCACATCGGACTACACGGAGCCAGTCCGGAAAATCGGACAGGACATCTTCGAAGACATATTCGAACAGGAGCTGCCGACGCTTCGAGACTTCAAGAGCACCGCCGAAAAAGTCTACCTGGGCGAACTCATCCGCCAATGCGACGGCGACCTGCCGCGCATTCTCGAAGTCTCCAAGCTCTCCCGTTCCCACTTCTACGGCCTGCTCAAGAAGTACGGCCTGTCCCTCTAGGAAACCGCATGGCCGATTTCGCCACCTATTGCGACCTCTGCGCCGCCCGGGAGGCGGACGACCTGGACCGCATCTATCACGACACCCGGTACGGCTTCCCCGTGGAGGACGACAACGAACTGTTCGCCCTGCTCATCCTGGAGATCAATCAGGCCGGGCTGAGCTGGCGGACTATCCTCAATAAGGAAAGCAACTTCCGCAAGGCGTTCGACGGGTTCGACATCTCCACCGTGGCCGCCTACGGGGAATCGGACCGGACCAGACTTCTGGCCGACGCCGGGATCATCCGCAACCGGCTCAAAGTCGACGCCGCCATCCATAACGCCAAGGCCGTCCTCGGTCTGCAACGCGAACACGGCTCTTTCAAGGCGTGGCTTGACGCCCATCACCCGCTGGACAAGCAGGATTGGGTCAAGCTCTTCAAGACCCGCTTCAAATTCGTGGGCGGGGAGATCGTGGGCGAGTTCCTCATGAGCTCCGGCTACTTGAGAGGCGCGCACGCCGAGTCCTGCCCGGTTCATCGAAAAATCCTGAAAGCCGGACCGCCCTGGGCCACCATTCCGCGGGGCTGAGACCTCCGCATTCCCCGTATTACGGGCATTTTCCGGCTGTCCATTTTTTTGGACGGCCTTTTTTTCGCTCTTCTGAACGGCGCATTTGGGCGGGAAACCCCGTGATACGTGATTTTATCATATCCTTATTACTTTTCCCGTCCTATTTTTCAGACTCAGCCTCGTGTCCGCGCCCTCCCTCCCTCTCTCCTCATTTTCTGTAACAGCATGTAAACGCTACTGATTTGCTTTTTCACAAAGTTGGCACGAATGTTGAGTAGCATCTGTGTCTTCAAAGGAAAGGGTCCGCGCTGCGGACGCCAAAAAATCCGACGACCCCAATTAGGAGAAGAATCGAATGTCCAAGATGAAAACGATGGATGGCAACACCGCCGCCGCCTGGGTGGCCTATGCCATGAGTGAAACCGCCGCCATCTACCCCATCACGCCCTCGTCCACCATGGGCGAGATCGCGGATGAATGGGCGGCTCAAGGCCGCAAGAATATTTTCGGGCAGACCGTCGAGGTCCGCCAGCTGCAGTCCGAGGCAGGCGCCGCGGGCGCGGTGCACGGCGGTCTCGCCGGCGGCGCGCTGACCACCACCTTCACCGCATCTCAGGGCCTGCTTCTGATGATCCCGAACATGTACAAGATCGCCGGCGAACTGTTGCCCTGCGTCTTCCACGTGTCCGCTCGCGCCCTCGCCGCCCACGCCCTGTCCATCTTCGGCGACCACCAGGACGTCATGGCCTGCCGCCAGACCGGCTTCGCCATGCTCGCTTCCGCTTCCGTCCAGGAAGTCATGGACCTCGCCCTGGTCTCCCACCTGGCGACCATCGAAGCCAGCGTGCCTTTCGTGTCCTTCTTCGACGGCTTCCGGACCTCCCACGAGATCCAGAAGATCGAAACCATCGACTACGAAGACATGAAGCCCCTGCTGAACATGGAGAAGGTGGCCGAGTTCCGCAACCGCTCCATGAACCCCGAGCATCCGGACATCCGCGGCACCGCCCAGAACCCGGACATCTACTTCCAGGGCCGCGAAGCCTCCAACAAGTACTACGAGGCCATTCCGGCCATCGTCGAAGAGTACATGGCCAAGGTTTCCGCCCTCACCGGCCGCAACTACAAGCCCTTCGACTACGTCGGCGCCGCCGACGCAGAGCGCGTCATCATCTCCATGGGCTCCTCCTGCGAGACCATCGAGGAAGTGGTCAACCACATGGTTGAAGACGGCGAAAAGGTCGGCCTGATCAAAGTCCGCCTGTATCGTCCGTTCTCCGCCAAGCATTTCCTTGCCGTGCTGCCCGAGACCGCAAAGTTCGTGTCCGTGCTCGACCGCACCAAAGAGCCGGGCTCGCTGGGCGATCCGCTGTACCAGGACATCAGCACCGTGTTCCTGGAACAGGGCAACGGCCCCGTCGTCATTGCCGGCCGTTACGGCCTGGGCTCCAAGGAGTTCACGCCCGCCATGGCCAAGGCCGTGTTCGACAACATGGCGACCGACGCTCCCAAGTCCCACTTCACCGTGGGTATCGAGGACGACGTCACCAATGCCTCCCTCGTCACGACCGGGACCCTGGACACCACCCCTAAAGGCACCGTCCAGTGCAAGTTCTGGGGTCTCGGTTCTGACGGAACCGTCGGCGCCAACAAGCAGGCCATCAAGATCATCGGCGACAACACCGACATGTACGCGCAGGGCTACTTCGCCTACGACTCCAAGAAGTCCGGCGGCATCACCATCTCCCACCTGCGCTTCGGCCACTCCCCCATCCAGTCCACCTACCTGGTCACCTCGGCCGACTACGTGGCCTGCCACAACCCGAGCTACGTGCACCTGTATGACGTCCTCGACGGCATCAAGGACGGCGGCACCTTCGTGCTGAACTGTCCCTGGACCGCCGACCAGATGGACAAGGAGCTGCCCGCCGCAATGCGCCGCACCATCGCGCAGAAGAACCTGAAGTTCTACACCGTCGACGCGGTCAAGATCGCGGGCGAAGTGGGACTGGGCGGCCGCATCAACATGGTCATGCAGACCGCCTTCTTCAAGCTGGCCGACGTCATTCCCTTCGAACAGGCCGTCAGCCTGCTCAAGGACGGCATCGACAAGGCTTACGGCAAGAAGGGCCCGCAGATCGTCGAGATGAACTGCGCCGCCGTCGACAAGGCCGCCGACGCCATCGTCCCGATCGCCATCCCGGCCTCTTGGGCCGACCTGGCCGACGATGCCAAGGCCGACACCGACGAGCCCGATTACGTCAAGAACATCATGCGTCCGGTCCTGGCCCAGAAGGGCGACGACCTGCCGGTTTCCGTCTTCTCCGTGGACGGCACCATGCCGCTTTCCACCTCCAAGTACGAAAAGCGCGGCGTGGCCATCAAGGTCCCCGAGTGGATCGCCGACAACTGCATCCAGTGCAACCAGTGCGCCTTTGTGTGCCCCCACTCCGCCCTGCGTCCGGTGCTGGTCACCGACGACGAGATGAAGAACGCTCCGGCTTCCTTCGTCGCCGTCGAAGCCAAGGGCAAGGACGTCAAGGGCCTGCGCTACCGTATGCAGGTCAATACCATGGACTGCCTGGGCTGCGGCAACTGCGCCGACATCTGCCCGGCCAAGGAAAAGGCGCTGGTCATGAAGCCCATCGCCACCCAGACCGGCGCTGAAGTGCCCAACTTCGACTTCACCGAGACGGTCTCCTACAAGGACGCCTTCAAGCGCGACTCCGTCAAGGGTTCCCAGTTCAAGCAGTCGCTCCTGGAATTCTCCGGCGCCTGCGCGGGCTGCGGCGAGACCCCTTACGTCAAGGTGCTGACCCAGCTGTTCGGCGAGCGCATGATTATCGCCAACGCCACGGGCTGCTCCTCCATCTGGGGCGCTTCCGCACCTTCCACCCCCTATTGCACCAACAGCGACGGCTTCGGTCCCGCCTGGGGCAACTCCCTGTTCGAGGACGCGGCCGAATTCGGCTTCGGCATCGAGATGGGCGTCACCAACCGCCGCAAGACCCTGATCGCCAAGTGCGAAACGGCCGCAGCCTCCGCCACCGGCGAAGTCAAGGCCGCCCTTGAGGGCTGGCTGGCCGCCAAGGACGACGCCGAAGGTTCCGCCGAAGCCGGCGCGACCCTGAAGGCCGCCTTGGAAGGCGCCGACGACGCCCTGCTCAAGGAGATCGCCGCCGGTTCCGACCTGTTCACCAAGAAGTCCGTGTGGATCTTCGGCGGTGACGGCTGGGCCTACGACATCGGTTACGGCGGAGTGGACCACGTCCTGGCTTCCGGCAAGGATGTGAATATCCTGGTCATGGACACCGAGGTGTACTCCAACACCGGCGGACAGGCCTCCAAGGCCACCCCGCTCGGCTCCATCGCCAAGTTCGCCGCCGCGGGCAAGGGCACCGGCAAGAAGGACCTGGGCCGCATGGCCATGACCTACGGCTACGTCTACGTGGCCTCCGTCGCCATGGGCGCGGACAAGCAGCAGATGTTGAAGGCCTTCAAGGAGGCCGAGGCCTACAATGGCCCCTCCCTCGTCATCTGCTACGCTCCGTGCATCAACCAGGGCATCAAGAAGGGCATGGGCAAGACCCAGCTCGAACAGAAGCTGGCCGTCGCTTCCGGCTACTGGCCGCTGTACCGCTTCAACCCCGAACTCACCGAACAGGGCAAGTATCCGTTCACCCTGGAATCCAAGGCTCCCGACGGAAGCCTCCAGGAATTCCTGTCCGGCGAAAACCGCTACGCCATGCTCGAAAGGTTCCACCCGGAACTGTCCAAGGCGTTCCGCGAGAAACTGGAAAAGGACTACGCCGATCGTTACGCCATCCTCACCCACATGGCCGATGCTGACTTCAGCAAGGCCGAAATGGATGAGCCTGCCGCGTGCGAAACCGGTGTGTCGGCCGAAGCTCCGGGTTCCGGCGAACCCTGCGATGACGGCAGATAAGAGTTAGAGGCATGTGCGGGAAGGGGCGTTGCGGAGGCTTCTGCCTAACCCTTCCCGCACATTTGTTGAAACGTGAGGTATCACCTCACACCCATGGAGGTTTGTTTAATGTCTATTGAAGTGCTCGCATTGGTCGCACTGCTGCCCATCCTGGTGGCGCTCGTGCTCATGGTCGGTATGCGCTGGCCCGCCACCAAAGCCATGCCCCTGGCGTGGCTCACCGCCGCCGCCGGCGCTGTCCTGGTCTGGAGCCTGCCTGTCGCCTACGTCGCCGCCCTTACCCTGCAAGGGTTCGTGACGGCCATCGGCATTCTCATCATTGTTTTCGGCGCGATCCTGATTCTGCGCACCCTTCAGCATTCCGGCGGCATGGAGACCATCCAGCACGGTATGCAGAACATCACCCCGGACCGCCGCATCCAGGCGATCATCATCGGTTACATGTTCGCCGCCTTCATCGAAGGCGCCGCCGGTTTCGGCACCCCCGCCGCACTGGCCGCCCCGCTGTTGCTCTCCCTGGGCTTCCCGCCCCTGGCCGCAGCCATCATCTGTCTGGTCTTCAACTCCTTCCCGGTCACCTTCGGCGCAGTCGGCACCCCCGTCGTCCTGGGCCTCAAGTTCCTGGCCCCCGGAGTGGAAGCCGCCGTTCAGTCCGGCGCACCCGGTGTGAATTTCACCAACATGGGCGACTTCATCATGCTCGTCGGCCAGTGGGCCACCGTCATGAACGTGGCCATGATCTTCATCCTGCCGATCTTCATGCTCGGTTTCATCACCCGCTTCTTCGGCCCCGAGCGTAGCTGGAAGCCCGGCTTCGCCGCCTGGAAGTTCTGCATTTTCGCGGCCGTCGCCTTCACCGTCCCCTACCTGGTCTTCGCCTGGAACGTCGGTCCCGAGTTCCCGTCCCTGATCGGTGGTCTGCTCGGCCTGGGCATCATCATCATCGGTGCCAAGAAGGGCTTCTGCATGCCCAAGACCTCCTGGAACTTCGGCGACCCGGCCAAGTGGGACCCCGAGTGGACCGGTTCCGTTTCCGCCGATGCCTCCGAGTTCAAGGCTCACATGAGCCAGTTCAAGGCATGGCTGCCCTACATCCTCATCGGCATCATCCTGGTCGTGACCCGTATCCCCGAGCTCGGCCTCAAGTCCATGCTCGCCGGTCAGGCCATCAAGTTCTCCAACATTCTCGGCTTTGAAAGCGTCAGCGCCTCCATCGCCTACCTGTACCTGCCCGGTACCATTCCGTTCACCCTGGTCGCCCTGCTGACCGTGTTCATCCACGGTATGCCCGGCGAAAAGGTCAAGCTCGCCTGGTCCCAGGCCTTCAAGACCATGAAGAACCCGACCATCGCCCTGTTCGCGGCGGTCGCCCTGGTGTCCATCTTCCGCGGTTCCGGCATCGCCGACGCCGCCCTGAACCCGAGCAGCTACCCGTCCATGCCCCTGGCTCTGGCCAAGGCCGTCGCCGGTATCGCGGGTGACGCATGGCCCATGTTCGCCTCCTTCGTGGGCGGCCTCGGCGCGTTCATCACCGGCTCCAACACCGTGTCGGACCTGCTCTTCGCCGAGTTCCAGTGGGGCGTCGCCTCGCAGCTTGAACTGCCCCGCCAGATCATCGTGGCCGCCCAGGCCGTCGGTGGCGGCATGGGCAACATGATCTGCATCCACAACATCGTGGCTGCCTGCGCCGTCGTCGGCTTGTCCGGCATGGAAGGCGCAATCCTGAAGCGCACCGTATGGCCCTTCCTGCTGTACGGCGTCGTCGTGGGAATCGTCGCCTCGCTCATGAGCTTCGTCTTCCTGCCCGGCCTGTTCTAAGGAATAGTTAATAACCGGGGGAGGCGGGCCGCTTGTCCGCCTCCCCCGACAACGACCCCAAAAATGTAGTCTGGTTCAACGGAAAAAACGCAACCAACCCCGGACGCTGTACCGGGGATCACCATTTTCTTTAGGAGTCGATCATGACCAAAGAAGCAATTGTCAAAGAATTTGAAAATATAGCCGGTGCCGAGAATGTGATGACCGGCGAGACCGACCGTCACGCCTATTCCTATGACGCGGCGGTTCTGGATTCCGTCATGCCCGCCCTGGTGGTTCGTCCCCGGACCAGCGAGGCCCTGGGCGCGGTCACCAAGCTGTGCAACGACAACGGCCTGCCCCTGACCGTTCGCGGCGCGGGCACCAACCTGTCCGGCGGCACCATCCCCCATCCGGGCGGCGTGGTCGTCCTGACCAACGGCCTGAACCGCATCCTCGAAATCAACGAGGAAGACATGTACGCCGTTGTCGAGCCGGGCGTTATCACCGCCCAGTTCGCCGCCGAAGTGGCCAAGCGCGGCCTGTTCTATCCGCCGGATCCGGGCTCCCAGGCCGTGTCCACCCTGGGCGGCAACGTCGCCGAGAACGCCGGTGGCCTGCGCGGCCTCAAGTACGGCGTCACCAAGGACTACGTCATGGGCATGGAGTTCTGGGACGTCAACGGCGAACTGGTCAAGTCCGGCTCCCGCACCGTCAAGTGCGTCACCGGCTACAACCTGGCCGGTCTGATGGTCGCCTCCGAAGGCACCCTCGGCGTGTTCGACAAGATCATCCTCAAGCTCGTACCCCCGGCGCAGGCCGCCAAGTCCATGATGGCCGTGTTCCCGTCCATGAAGGCCGCCTCCGAGACCGTTGCCGCCATCATCGCCAACAAGATCGTCCCGGCGACCCTCGAAATGATGGACAACTTCACCATCCGCACGGTCGAAAACTTCCGCGGCGCGGGCCTGCCCGTCGACGCGGCCGCCCTGCTGCTGATCGAAGTGGACGGCCACCCCGCCCAGGTCGAGGACGAAGCCGCCGTGGTCGAACGCATCTGCAAGGAAAACGGCGCTACCGAACTGAAGGTCGCCAAGGACGCCGCCGAGCGCGATGCCGTTTGGCAGGCCCGCCGCGACGCCCTGCCCGCCCTGGCCAAGCTCAAGCCCACCTGCGTGCTTGAGGACGCCACCGTGCCCCGCTCCAAGATTCCGGCCATGATCGAGGCCCTGGAAGAAATCGCCAAGAAGCTCGACCTGACCATCGGTACCTTCGGCCACGCGGGCGACGGCAACCTGCACCCCACCATCCTGACCGACAAGCGCGACAAGTCCGAGTGGGAACGCGTGGAAAAGGGCATCGACATGATCTTCGACAAGGCGCTGTCCATGGGCGGTACCCTGTCCGGCGAACACGGCATCGGTCTGGCCAAGTCCAAGTACATGGCCCAGGAAACCTCCAAGGCGACCCTGGCCTATGCCCGCCGCATGAAGTCCGTCCTCGACCCGAAGGGCATCCTCAATCCCGATAAGATCATCGGCCGCGAATAGGTGACTAAAATGGCCGATATTCATAAGCTCGCACAAATGTTCAAGGAACTGGACGACCAGCTGGTCGGGTGTATGCGCTGCGGCATGTGCCAGGCGGTCTGCCCGATATTCAAGCTGAGCGGCCGGGAAACCGACGTGACCCGCGGCAAGCTCGCCCTGCTCGACGGTCTCGCTTCCGAGATGCTCACCGACCCCGAGGGCGTCAACGAAAAGCTCAACCGCTGCCTGCTCTGCGGGACCTGCCAGGCCAACTGCCCGTCCGGCGTGTCCGTCATGGACATCTTCCTCAAGGCCCGCGCGATCATGACCGGCTACTTCGGTCTGTCCCCGGCCAAGAAGGCCATCTTCCGCGGCCTGCTGAAGAACCCCAAACTGTTCAACGCCCTGACCGAAATGGGCGCCAAGTTCCAGGGTGTCTTCACCAAGAAGGTTGACGACATGCTCGGCTCCTCCTGCGCCCGGTTCAATGCGCCCGTCATCGGCGACCGCCACTTCAAGACCCTGGCGAGCAAGCCGTTCCACAAGATCGTCCCCGAGCTGGACACCCCCGCGGGTTCCTCCGGACTCCGGGTGGCCTTCTACGTGGGCTGCGTGTTCGACAAGATCTACCCGCAGGTTGCCGAAGCCATCCTCAAGGTGCTCAAGCACCACGGAGTGGGCGTATTCATGCCCGCAGGCCAGGCCTGCTGCGGCATCCCGGCACTGTCCAGCGGCGATACCGACACCTTCGACTCCCTCGTCGGCATCAACGTGGACCAGTTCAGGAAAGGTGAATTCGACTACCTGGTCACCGGCTGCGCCTCCTGCACCTCCACCATCAAGGAATTGTGGCCCCACATGTACAAGGGCGACACTTCCCGGACCTATGACATTGGCGTCATGGGGCGGAAAACGATGGACATCAGCCAGTTCCTTGTGGATATTCTTAAAGTCGAACCCAAGGCACTCACCGGCGGTCGGAGCGTCACCTATCATGATCCCTGCCACCTGAAGAACTCCCTGGGCATTACGGCCCAGCCCCGGACCATCATCAAGGCGGCCGGGTGCGACCTGAAGGAAATGACCGACGCGGGCACCTGCTGTGGCTGCGGCGGAAGCTTCAATATCGCCCACTACGAGCTGTCCAAGGAAATCGGCGGCCGCAAGGCGGACAACATCATAGCGTCCAAAGCCAAGGTGGCTGCCACCAGCTGCCCGGCGTGCATGCTCCAGATTACGGACATGCTCTCGCAGAAAGGAGCCGACATGAGCGTCAAGCATGTCATTGAGCTCTATGCCGACTCCCTATAACGGATAAACAACGGCAAAAAACAAGGAAAAGCACCATGTCCAAGAACCTGTACGTGAGCGCCACCGAAGAACGCAGCGGCAAGTCCGCCGTGGTTCTCGGCGTCATGCAGATGCTCACGAGGGAACTCCACAACGTCGCCATCTTCCGGCCCATCATCAATGATCCGGGGGAAGGGAAAATGGACCACGACATCGCTCTGATGATCGATCACTTCAAGCTGTCCATTCCCTACGAAGACACGTACGCCTACACCCTGAAGCAGACCCGCGAGCTCATCAACTCCGGCCAGCACGCCCTTGTGCTCGAGAACATTCTCAACAAGTACAAGATGCTGGAAGAGCAATATGACTTCGTGCTCTGCGAAGGAACCGATTTCAAGGGCAAGGACCCCGCCTTTGAATTCGACCTCAACGCGGACATCGCCGCCAACATCGGCGCGCCCATGCTGGTTGTGACGTCCGGCCGCGACAAGGCACCGGAGGAAGTGGTCAACATCACCCAGACCACCTTGGACACCCTGGCTGAAAAGGGCGTGGACTCCCTGGCCTGTGTGGTCAACCGTGCACCCGAAGGCATGACCGACGAAATGGTCAGCCATATCGAGCGCAAGGGTGGCCAGGAGCCCATGCCTGTTTATGTCATCCCCGAGGACGAGGCTCTCGGCAAGCCGTCCATCAACGACGTGCGCCGCTGGCTCGACGCCGACGTCCTCTACGGACACTCCGGCCTCCAGGCGTTGGTAGACAACTACCTGGTCGCCGCCATGCAGATCGGCAACTTCCTGGGATACATTCAGCCGGGCAGCCTGATCATCACCCCGGGCGACCGCTCGGACATCATCCTGTCCAGCCTCGCCTCGCGCCTGTCCAGTTCCTACCCCGACATCGCGGGCATCGTGCTCACCGGCGGCCTCGACGTGTCCGTCAACGTGCACAAGCTCATCGAGGGATGGACCGGCGTCCCGGTTCCGGTGCTGTCCGCCAAGGGACACACCTACCAGACCGTGCAGGAGCTCAACTCCCTCTACGGCCGCATCGAGGCCAACGACTACCAGCGCATCGCCACCGCGCTCGGCGGATTCGCCCAGCACGTCAACGTGAGCGAGCTGCGCGACCGCGTGGTCGAGAAGCGCTCCACCAAGGTCACGCCCAAGATGTTCGAGTACTCCCTGCTGGACAAGGCCTCCCGCAACCCGCAGCGGATCGTCCTGCCCGAAGGCGTCGAGGAGCGCGTCCTGCGCGCCGCCGACATCATCCTGCGGCGCGGCGCGGCCGAAATCATCCTGCTGGGCGACGAAAAGACCATCCGGGACAACGCCTCCAAGTTCGGTCTGGACATCACCGGCGCGCAGATCATCGATCCGGTCAACTCCGACCTGCTTGATCCTTTCGCCGAGGAATACCTCGAACTGCGCAAGCACAAGGGCATGATCGCCGAGCAGGCCTGGGACCGCATGTCCGATCCCACCTACTTCGGCACCATGATGGTCCACAAGGGCTTTGCCGACGGCATGGTCTCCGGCTCCATCAACACCACGGCCCACACTATTCGGCCCGCCTTCGAGTTCGTCAAGACCAAGCCGGGCTGCTCCATTGTTTCCAGCGTCTTCCTCATGTGCCTCAAGGACCGGGTTCTGGTCTACGGCGACTGCGCCGTGAACCCCAACCCCAACGCCGCGCAGTTGGCCGAGATCGCCCTGGGTTCCGCGGAAACCGCGAGAATCTTCGGCATCGAACCGCGCGTGGCCATGCTCAGCTACTCCACCGGCTCCTCCGGCAAGGGCGAAGACGTGGAGAAGGTCATCGAAGCCACCAAGGTCGCCCGCGAGCGCCTCGCCGAGCGCGGCCTGGACTTCCCCGTGGCCGGACCGATCCAGTATGACGCGGCCGTCGACCCCGACGTCGCCCGCGTGAAGATGCCCGACTCCGATGTGGCCGGTAAGGCCACGGTGTTCATCTTCCCCGACCTGAACACCGGCAACAACACGTACAAGGCAGTGCAGCGAGCCGCCAACGCAGTGGCCATCGGTCCTGTTCTCCAGGGCCTGAACAAGCCGGTCAACGACCTCTCGCGCGGCTGCACCGTTCCCGATATCGTCAACACAGTAGCCATCACGGCCATCCAGGCCCAGGCTGAAAAAGGTGAATAGATGAAAGTTCTCGTTATCAACTCCGGCAGCTCCTCCATCAAGTACCAGCTCATCGACATGACTGATGAATCCGTCATGGTCTCCGGCCTGGTGGAACGCATCGGCGAGGAGCAGGGAGTTCTGACAAGCAAGACCTTCCCGGGCACCGACAGGGAGGTCAAAACCAAGATCGAACAGCCCATTCCGACCCACGGGGAGGGCCTCAAGCTGTCCATCGACCTTATCTGCACCGGCGAGAACGCCGTCTGCACCATGGATGAAATCGACGTCGTCGGCCACCGCGTTGTGGCCGGCGGTGAGAAGTTCAACCATCCGGTGATCATCACCGAAGACATGTGGCCCGACCTGACCGAGACCGAACGGCTGGCCCCCCTGCACAACCCCGCCAACCTGGGCGGGGCCAAGGACGCCACCAAGCTGTTCCCCAACGTCCCGCAGGTGCTGGTCTTCGACACGGCCTTCCACCAGACCATGCCGCCCCACGCGTTCATGTACGCCCTGCCCTACGAGTACTACGAAGAGGACCATATCCGCCGCTACGGCGCGCACGGCACCTCCCACAAGTACGTGGCCAACGAATGCGCGCGGCTCATGGACAAGAAGGTCGAGGACATGAACCTCATCACCATTCACATGGGCAACGGCGCGTCCATTTCCGCCGTCAAGAACGGCCTGTGCGTCGACACTTCCATGGGCCTGACCCCGCTGGAAGGCCTGGTGATGGGCACCCGCTCCGGCGATGTGGACCCGGCTGTCCACAACTACCTGGCCGTCAACCGAGGCCTGGACATCGCCGCCATCGACGACATCCTGCATAAGGAGTCCGGCCTCAAGGGACTGTGCGGCATGAACGACATGCGCGACATCCACGCCGCCGTCGAAAAGGGCGACGAACGCGCCCAGCTCGCCCTCGACGTGCAGACCTACCGGACCCGCAAATACATCGGCTCCTACATGGCCGTTCTCGGCCGCGTCGACGCCATCGTCTTCACCGCCGGCATCGGCGAGAACGACGACATCGTCCGGGCCGAAACCATCAAGGGCCTTGAGCCTTTCGGCATGAAGATCGACGCCGAAGTCAACGCCACCCGTTCCAAGGAAGCCCGCAAGATCAGCACCGAAGACAGTGCGGTGGCGATCTGGGTCATTCCGACGAACGAAGAACTCGCCATAGCCCGCGAGGCCATGATGCTTGCCAAATAAAACGACCCGTTGTGGCGGTCCGAATGGGCCGGGGTCATAACAATACATGGAGGTAGGTACGATGCCTTCCAAGGAAGATTTGTACCAGAAGTTTGTTGAGAAGGCGGGGCTCGTCTCCGCCAAGGTGACGAGCATCGCCACTGAAGACGATGCGCTGAAATATGTCATCAACCTGTGTGACAAGAAGGAAGCCTGCCAGCTCATGATCAGCGGCTGCGAAGCCGACCTGTCCGACAAGGCCGAGGCGTTGTGCGATGCCAAGCAGAAAAAGGTCATCGCCGCGCCGGGCCTCAATGAGGACCTGTACAAGAAGCTGGCCGCCCAGGCCAAGAAAGCCGGGTTCGAGTGTATCTCCGAGGGGATGCGCGACCACCTGGCCGGCGTGGACATCGGGTTCACCTTCGCCGAGTACGGCATTGCCGACACCGGCACGCTGATGCTCGACTGTCCGGGCGAGGAAATGCGTCTGGCCACCATGGTCAGCGAGTTCCACGTCTGTGTGCTGCCCAAATCCAAGATCAAGGCCAACACCTACGCGGTGGAAAAGATGATGCTGACAAGGATGAAGAAGACGCCGGACTACCTGGCCTTCATCACCGGCCCGAGCCGTACCGCCGACATCGAGCGCGTCCTGGCCCTGGGCGTTCACGGCCCCCTTGAATTGCACATCCTGATCCTGGAGGACTAGTCATGCAGAAAGCTAATGACCTCAAAGAATACCGCGAGGAATTGCGCGAGACGCTCGGAAACGACTTCCTGCGCACGACTCTCGACAACTTCGCCATCGCCTACCGCGCCGGCCGAGCCAACGCGTTCAAGGATATGGACGTCCGCGGACTGATCAAGGAGATCGCCGATTCCAAGGACGAAGCCGCCCGCAACGCCGATGCCCTGTATCGGGAGTTCAAGGAGAACGCCGAGGCCGCCGGTATCCATGTGCACTTCGCCAAAGACGGCGATGAGGCAAACCGGATCATAGCCCAAATCGCCAAGGACGCGAACTGCAAGAAGATCGTCAAGTCCAAGTCCATGACGGCGGAAGAAACCCTGCTCAACCACGACCTGGAGGACGCCGGTCTCGAAGTGACCGAGACCGACCTGGGCGAATGGATCATCCAGCTGCGCCATGAGGGCCCGTCCCACATGGTCATGCCCGCCATCCATCTCTCCCGCTTCCAGGTGGGCGACCTCTTCACCGAGGTCACCGGCAAGGAGCAGGACAGCGACATCGAAAAGCTGGTCAAGGTGGCCCGCCGCGAGCTCCGGCAGAAATACGTCGAAGCCGACATGGGCATCACCGGCGCCAACTTCGCCATAGCCGAGACCGGCTCCATCGGTCTGGTCACCAACGAGGGCAACGCCCGTCTGGTGTCCACCCTGCCCAGGGTCCACGTCGCGCTGATGGGCATCGACAAGCTGCTGCCCACCCTGCATGACGCCCTGCGCATCCTCAAGGTGCTGCCGCGCAACGCCACCGGCCAGGCGATCACGTCCTACGTGACCTGGATCACCGGCAACAACGAATGTTTGGCGGCCGAGGACGGCAGGAAGGAAATCCACTACGTGGTGCTCGACAACGGCCGGAGCGAACTCATCAAGGACCCGCTCTTCTCCCAGGTCAACCGTTGCGTGCGCTGCGGCGCCTGCGCCAACGTCTGCCCGGTCTACCGCCTGGTGGGCGGCCACAAGATGGGTCATATCTACATCGGCGCCATCGGCCTGATTCTGACCTACTTCTTCCACGGCAAGGACAAGGCCAAGAACCTGGTTCAGAACTGCATCAACTGCGAAGCGTGCAAGGACGTCTGCGCGGGCGGCATCGACCTTCCGCGTCTCATCAAGGAGATTCACGCGCGCATCCAGGACGAGGACGGCCATCCGCTGCCCAGTTTCCTGCTCGGCAAGATGCTCAAGAACCGCAAGCTGTTCCACACCCTGCTGCGCACCGCCAAGTGGGGCCAGAAGCCCGTGGCCGAGAAGGACGGATTCATCCGCCATCTGCCCATGATCTTCTCCAAGGAGCACGGCTTCCGCGCCCTGCCGACCATCGCCGAGACCCCGTTCCGCGACTGGTGGAAGGAGAAGCGTCCCCGGGTGGCGAATCCCAAGTACCGCGTCGCCCTGTTCTCGGGCTGCGTGCAGGACTTCGTCTATCCCGAGCAGATGCAGGCCGCCGTTGACGTCTTCGCGGCCAACGATGTCGCCATGGAATTCCCCGAGGAACAGTCCTGCTGCGGCCTGCCGGTGCAGATGATGGGCGAGACAAAGGCGTCCCGCGACGTGGCCGTGCAGAACCTGCGCGCCTTCGAGCCCGAGGCCTATGACTACATCGTCACCCTCTGCGCCTCCTGCGCCGCGCATCTCAAGCACAACTATCCCAAACTGGTCATGGACAAGCCCGCCATGAAACTCAGGGCGGACGCGTTCGCGGCCAAGATCATCGACTACTCCTCCTTCGTCAACGACGTGCTCAAGGTGAACGCCGAAGACTTCAGGCAGACCGGTGAAAAGGCCACCTACCATGCGCCTTGCCACCTGTGCCGGGGCCTGGATGTCCACGAAGCGCCGCGCCAGCTCATCGAGAAGAGCGGCATGGAATACGTCGAATGCGCCGAGGAAGAGGTCTGCTGCGGTTTCGGCGGCACCTTCTCCATGAAGTTCCCCGAACTCTCGGCCGAGCTGCTCAAGAAGAAGCTCGACAATGTCGAGGCCACCGGCGCGGACACCCTGCTGACCGACTGCCCCGGCTGCATCATGCAGTTGCGCGGCGGCCTCAAGCGTCGGGGGTCCAGAGTCCAGGTGAAACACGTGGCAGAGGTCATGTCCAAGAACAAGAAGTAATAGGCTTCGCCAATAATTTGAGGCTATCAGAAGGTAAGGACCGCAATCCGTAGAAGCAACCACACCCTGCTTCCTCCTGAACGAACCGGCCTCAAATGGGTTCCCCGTTCACACCACGAACGGGGAACCCTCTCATTTTAACGCCTTCCCACCGGATGCAAACCATGCCCAACACCATTCCTTTCCGATTCAAGCTCACTGCGGGTCTGTACGCCGCCACGCTGCTCATTTCCGCCCTTGTCGTCGCGGCCAGTTCCATCCTCTTCGACCTGTCCGGATCATGCATCGCCTTCGCCGCGATCCTGATCGCGGTATTCGCCGTCCTGGGGGCGGTCGTCTTCACGCTGCTCCATCGCGCCCTGGTGTGCCCTGCCGCCGCAGTTTCGGAATTCACCGGGCACCTGCTCGACGAGGAATACGCCAAGGCCGACGCCGACACCCTGGCGACCAAGGCTCCGGGGCTGGGCGAAAAGGTGGGCGAGCTCGCCACGCGCTACAAGGAGCGCCTCGGCTTCGCCCGATCCATACTGCACGGACTTCCCATCCCCTGCTGCATCGTGGACACCGGCCAGCGCATCACCTACCTGAACAGGGAATGCCTGGATATGCTCGGCTCCCGCGAGGACCCCGAGACCTATTACGGCAGGATGATCTCCCAGATATTCTACAAGGACGACCGCCGGTCCAAGATCGCGGACCGCATGGCCGACGACTCGAGGGAAATGAATGTCGAAGGCGTCTTCAAGCACGCCGACGGCAGCGACATCAACGTGCTCATCAACCTCTTTCCCTTGCACGACGTGGAGGACCGGGTCATCGGCGGCTGCTGCCTGTACCTGAACACCACGAAGACGAGGCAACACGAACGGGAAATTCTCGATCAGAACCAACGCATTTCCACTGCCGCGAGCGAGGCCACCGGCATCTCGGGCGAACTGGCCGAAGCCTCGGCCCTTCTTGAAGAAATGGTCGCCAAGGCCCGGGAAGGCTCCCGCAAGCAGACCGATCGCACCACGGAAACCGCCGCAGCCATGGAGGAAATGAACGCCGCCGTGCTGGAAGTGGCCCGATTCGCCCAGAGGGCGGCGACTGATGCCCGCGCCGCCAGCGACCAGGCCAGCGCGGGCAAAGACGTGGTCGGCGAGGTGATCGTGGCCATCGACGAAGTTTCGCAGCACGCATCGGGACTCAAACTGTCCATGGAGCAGCTTGACCATCAAGCCGAGGAAATCGGCGTGGTTCTCGGAGTCATCGAAGATATCGCCGACCAGACCAACCTGCTGGCTCTCAACGCGGCCATCGAGGCGGCCCGCGCGGGCGATGCCGGACGCGGCTTCGCGGTTGTCGCCGACGAGGTCCGCAAGCTGGCGGAAAAGACCATGAACGCCACCAGCGAAGTGCACTCGGCGGTCAAGGGGATTCAGGAAGTTGCCCGGCAGAATGTGCGCGCCACCCAGACCGCGGTGGACTCCGTCACCCGAAGCACGGACCTCGCGGGCCGCTCCGGCGAAGCCCTGGCGTCCATTCTGTCAACGACAATGGACACCTCCGACCAGGTCCACTCCATCGCCGCCGCAGCCGAGCAGCAATCCTCTGCCAGCGAGCAGATCAGCGCGGCCACCTCGGATGTGAACAGGGTTTGCGGCGAGACCGACGAACTCATGATAGAAGCGTCCAAGGCCATCGACCGCGTGGCCGAACTGGCCCGTCATTTGAACGACGTGGTCGGCAGGATGAAATAACCCGTCACCGCCACCGCGTAAAAAAGCCCCCCCGACTCGATGCCGGGGGGGCTTTTTTCTCAAAAACAGCCTCGCAGCTATTTTACGGCGTCCTTCAGGACCTTGCCGGGCTTGAACTGGGCGACCTTGCAGGCCGGGATGTTCAATGCAGCGCCGGTGCGCGGGTTGCGGCCGGTGCGGGCCTGGCGCTCGCTCACGCTGAAAGTACCGAAACCGGTCAGGGTCAGCTTGTTGCCTGCGGCCAGCTCCTCCTGGATGGTGTCCAGGATAGCGTTCATGGAAGCCTCGGCCTGGGCTTTGGAAGTGCCGATCTTTTCAGCGATTTTCGCTACGAGTTCAGCTTTGGTCATAAAAAACTCCTATAGTGGTTTATGGATACTATCTACATATGACACGTAAATAAGTCTTAGTGTCATACACTCTCGCCTGGTGAATGGGAAGCGCAAAAAGCCACGTCCCACGCAGAGTTCATACACAAAACCGGGATGCTATGCCACCACTTCGGGTGAATTTCAACTGATAATGTAGCAGGTCGGAAACTCCCCTTTGAGAGCTTCCAGAACACGTTCCGCCTGATCCCTCGTCTTGAAGCTCCCGGCCTGAACGATGTGCAGCATCTGGCCGTCCCGGTCGACAACGGTAATGTTGGCGCCGCTGTACCCGGAAGCCAGCAGTTGCCTATGCACCCGCAGGGCGTTGTCCCTGACGGCAAAGGCCCCTACGCGCACATGATAAAGCCTGCCGGGCGTGTCCTTGAGCCGCTCGGGGACGACCTCCGTCGTCAGGGAGGTGACGCGGACCTTGGCCACGCCGCGTTCCACCGTGCCGAGCTTTTTCGCCGCCCCGTAGGACAGATCGAGGATGCGCTCGTTCACGAACGGTCCCCGATCGTTGATGGTCAGGATAACGGTG
The DNA here is from genome assembly GCF_028532725.1 of Desulfovibrio sp. Fe33. NCBI lineage: Bacteria > Pseudomonadati > Thermodesulfobacteriota > Desulfovibrionia > Desulfovibrionales > Desulfovibrionaceae > Desulfovibrio > Desulfovibrio sp. Fe33. The sequence continues at coordinate 141,810 of NZ_JAQKGU010000006.1, read as the reverse complement.
CGGTCGTTCTCCAGATTGGTGACGCGCACCCGGGAACCCAGCGGAAGCGTCTTGTGGGCTGCGGACACGCCGTACATATTGTAGGTCTGCCCGTTAGCCGTCTTCCTGCCGTGAAAATCCGCGCCGTACCAAGAGGCCAGACCGACCTCGTCGTAGCCCGCAGCGGATTTCAACGGATAATAGGTCTTGCCCAGGACAGTGTACGGCCGGGTCTTCGGGTCGAACCGCACGCCGCTGTCCCCGGAGCCCGACGGCGTCGAAGGAACATGCTTCGGGCCGCAGCCGACCAAGGCCAGCAAAACCGATATGGCGAACAGGGCCGCGAGGTGTCGCATTCTTCCTCCGTGTGTCCTGTGTCCGGGGAACGGGTGAATCTCTCGATTTTTTCTAGAAAACCGTAGAGGAAGTGGGCGCAAAAAGCAATGCCCGGCCCCGCATTGTCACCAGCCACGGGCCCTGATGGCCGCCAGGCGCATCAGGAACGATGCACGTAACGCGGCTTGACCATGTTCTCGGGTTTGAGAATGTCGTCCAGCTCCTCGCGGCTGAGGTATCCCTTTTCCAACACGATCTCATACACGGAACCGCCCGTCCGCATGGCCTCCTTGGCGATCTCGGCGGACTTTTCGTAGCCGATGAAAGGATTCAGCGCCGTGACCAGGCCGATGGAGTGCTCGACCATCTCTCGGCAGCGCTCCCGATTGGCCGTGATGCCCGAGACACACTTGTCGGCGAGGGTCAGGCAGGCGCGGCGGAGCATATTGATGGACTGGAACAGGGAAAAGCCTATGACCGGCTCCATGACGTTGAGTTCGAGCTGCCCGGCCTCGCAGGCCATGGTCACGGTCATGTCGTGCCCGATAACCGTAAAGGCCACCTGGTTGACCACCTCGGGAATGACCGGATTGACCTTGCCCGGCATGATGGAGGAACCGGGCTGCATGGGCGGCAGGTTGATCTCGTTCAGGCCGCAGCGCGGACCGCTGGAGAGCAGGCGCAGGTCGTTGCAGATCTTGGACAGCTTTACGGCGGCGCGTTTGAGCACGCCCGACAGTTGGACGTAAACGCCGGTGTCCTGGGTCGCCTCCACCAGATCGGGGGAGGAAACAAGTTGCAGCGTGGTGTGCTGGACGAGCTTTTCCGTGACCGTGCGGGCATAGTCCGGATGGGAGTTGAGCCCGGTGCCGATGGCCGTGGCCCCCATATTGATCTCGTGGACCAGGGCCTGGGCCTCGTCCATCCGCTGCATGTCCTCGCCGATCATGACCGACCAGGCCGAAAACTCCTGCCCCAGGGTCATGGGCACGGCGTCCTGGAGCTGGGTACGGCCCATCTTGAGGACGTCCGCGAACTCCCCGCCCTTGCGTTTGAACGCCTTGCGCAGGTAGTCCATGGCCTCGATCAACTCGCGGATGTCCAGAATCAGGGCGATGTTCAGGGCCGACGGATATACGTCGTTGGTGGACTGGGACATGTTCACATGGTTCAGCGGATGGAGGTGCTCATATTCGCCCTTGGCGTGTCCCAGGATCTCCAAAGCGCGGTTGCAGACGACCTCGTTGGCGTTCATGTTGGCCGAGGTTCCGGCCCCGCCCTGCACCACGTCCACCACGAACTGTTCGTGCAGCCTGCCGTCCAGGATCTCCTCGCAGGCCCGGGCGATGGCCCGGCTCTTGTCCTCGTCCAGAAGCCCCAGAGAAGCGTTCGCCTCGGCAGCGGCCATCTTGACGTAGGCCAGGGCGTTGATGAGGCGGGGGTAATGGGACATGGGAATCCCGGAGATATGGAAGTTGTCCAGCGCCCGCCGGGTCTGGACGCCGTAATAGGCGTCCGCCGGAACGGCCACTTCGCCGAGGCTGTCGTGTTCCAGTCGCAATTGGGTCATGAGGAATCTCCGTTATTGATGACGTCGCGCGGGCCGTCGCCCCGCGTCAGGGCCGGTTTGCATGACGGTCCCCTTCCCGCCGGAATAACACCCGAAGGGCGCACGGCGGGCCGGAATGGCCGCAAAGCTCATGCTGACAGCGGCAACCAAAGCAAAAAAAAGCCGTCCCAATTCTTCGCCGGAGGGAAATCCTGCGGCACAAGCTGAACGATGCTTGCGACTTACTCTATACAAACTAGGCCGGATTTCAACAGACTTTCTCGGACCGACGCCAAATCTCCACTTGCCAGCCGAACAGCTTTCGGTTAACCGCTTCCCTGCGCATTTGCGCCTATTACATATTATTGGAGAGACCATGAGCAACAAAATAAACAACAACGGACTTCGCAATATCGCCATCATAGCCCACGTCGATCACGGCAAGACCACGCTGGTGGACGCCATGTTCAAGCAATCCGGGCTCTTCCGCGAGGGCCAGGACGTCAACGACCGCATCATGGACTCCATGGACCTGGAGCGGGAACGCGGCATCACCATCGCCGCCAAGAACTGCTCCGTCTCCTGGAAAAACACCAAGATCAACATCATCGACACCCCCGGCCACGCCGACTTCGGCGGTGAGGTGGAACGCTCCCTGTCCATGGCCGACGGTGCCATCCTCCTGGTCGACGCTTCGGAAGGCCCGCTGCCCCAGACCCGCTTCGTGCTCAAAAAGGCCCTGGAACAGAAACTCACCCTGATGGTTGTCATCAACAAGGTCGACCGCCAGGACGCGCGTCCGGACGAAGTCCTCAACGAAATTTACGATCTGTTCATCGACCTCGACGCCAGCGAGGAGCAGCTCGACTTCCCCCTGCTCTACGCCATCGGCCGCGACGGCATCGCCATGACGTCTCCGGACGAACGCGGCGAGAACCTGCACATCCTCCTCGACATGATCGTGGATCACGTGCCCGGTCCTCGGCACGACCCCAATGAACCCTTCCAGATGCTCGTCTCCGATCTGTCCTACTCCGACTATCTGGGACGCCTGGCCATCGGCAAGGTCCATCACGGCCAGGCCAAGTCCAACGACCAGCTCCTCTGCATCGCCGACGGCGGCCGCACCGTTCCGCTCAAGGTGACCAAGCTCCAGACCTACGATGGTCTCCAGGTCGTCCCCACCGAGACCTGCGAACCCGGCGACATCGTCGTTGTGGCGGGCATCGAGGACGTGCATATCGGCGACACCATCTGCACCAAGGAAGACCCCAAGGCCCTGCCCCGCATCACCGTCGACGAGCCCACCGTGGCCATGCGCTTCGGCATCAACACTTCTCCCCTGGCAGGCCAGGAGGGCAAGCTCGTCCAGACCAACAAGATTCGCGAGCGGCTGCACAAGGAGACCCTCCTGAACGTGGCCATCCAGGTCGAGGACACCGACGGACGCGACGCCTACCTGGTCAAGGGACGCGGCGAATTTCAGATGGCCATTCTGGTGGAACAGATGCGCCGCGAGGGATTCGAGCTCTCCGTCGGCCGCCCCGAGGTCATCTTCAAGTACGAAGACGGCCGGAAGCTGGAGCCCATCGAGCACCTCTACGTGGACTGCGACGAGAACTTCATGGGCATCGTCACCGAGAAAATTCAAATCCGGAAGGGCCGCATGACCAACATGGTCAACAACGGCACCGGCCGCGTCCGCCTGGAATTCTCCGTCCCGGCCCGTTCGCTCATCGGCTACCGCGACGAATTCCTGACCGACACCAAGGGCACCGGAATCATGAACTCCTACCTTGAAGGGTACGGCGAATACCGGGGCGAGGTCACTTCCCGGTTCACCGGCTCCCTGGTGGCCGACCGCTCCGGCAAGGCCGTGGCCTACGGCCTGTTCAACCTTGAGCCGCGCGGCCGCATCTTCGTGGTCCCCGGCGACCCGGTCTACGAGGGCATGATTATCGGCGAGCACAACCGGGAGAACGACATCAACGTCAACCCGGCCAAGGAAAAGAAGCTGACCAACATGCGCGCCTCGGGCAAGGACGAAGCCGTCATTCTCACCCCGGTCAAGCCCATGACCCTCGAGTACGCCCTGAACTTCATCAAGGACGACGAAGAGGTCGAGGTCACGCCCTTGTCCATCCGGCTGCGCAAAAGCGAGCTCTCGGCACTGGTGCGGCATCGCGAGGAAGGCAAGAAGAAAAAGGTCAAGGAAAACGGCTAAAAATAACATAATGCCAATAGGAAAGGCTGCGTTTCGACGCAGCCTTTTTTTGTGTCGAAATCTGGGATTGATTAGCTCGAAAGCGCACCTTAAAAGGATGTTTTAACTGAACAATTGACACATTATTCATACGAGAGCATAATGTCGGCAATTTCACAACCGACTGTTTTTCAATCTTTCAAGGAGAGTGGAAATGTCACACCGTATTCCCGCATTCATGGCCGCCGTGGCCATGACCTTGGTCCTGCTGCTGGCTCCGGGCGCCGCACAGGCCGAGCCTTCCGGCAAACTCATCATCTTCCATGCAGGCAGCCTGTCCGTCCCGTTCGCGGCCATCGAAAAACAATTCGAAGCCAAGTACCCCAAGGTGGACGTCCTGCGCGAAGCGGGCGGCTCCACGAAAATGGCGCGCCTGATCTCCGAAGTGGGCAAGCCCGCCGACATCATGGCTTCCGCCGACTACGTGGTCATCGACAAGAACCTGATCCCCAAATTTTCCTCCTGGAACGTCCGCTTCGCCTCCAACCAGATGGTGCTTTGCTACACCGACAAGTCCAAGTTCGCGGATGAAATCAACGGCGACAAATGGGCCGACATTCTCCTGCGCGACGGCGTGGTCTGGGGCCACTCCGATCCCAACCTGGACCCCTGCGGCTACCGCTCCCTGATGGTCCTGCAACTCGCCGAAAAATTCTATGACAGGGCGGGTCTCTACGAACAGTTCCTGGCCAACCGCCCCGAGAAGAACGTCCGGCCGAAGTCCGTCGAGCTCATCTCCCTGCTCCAGTCCGGGCATATGGACTACGCCTGGGAATACCTGTCCGTGGCCGTGCAGCACAATCTCAAGTACGTCACCCTGGACAAGCACCTGAACCTCGGCGATTTCGACATGAACGCCTACTATGCCTCGGCCAAGGTCAAGGTTACCGGCAAGGAACCCGGCACCTTCATCGAACGCGTGGGCAAATCCATCACCTACGGCATCACCCGGATCGACAAGGCTCCCAACCCGGAAGCCGCCGACGCCTTCCTGGCCTTCCTGTTCGCCCCCGAGGGCGGGCTGAAGATTCTGAAGGACATGGGCCAGCCGCCGTTCGTGCCGGTGCGCACCAACGCCGACGGCATGGCGAAGCTGCCCGAGGCCCTCAAGCCCCTGGCCACCGTCTCCGAATAAGCAATGACAGAAACGACTACACGGGGAGGGCGCGGCTTCTTGCGGCCCCTCCCCGGCCGCATATTCCAGGGCTGGATGCTCGCCTCGGCCGCGCTGGTGCTGCTGTTCATCGGCATCCCCATGGCCTCCACCCTGACCGGGCCGACCTGGGAAGTCTTCATCGACACCCTGGGCGATCCCGAGGTCCTGGCCTCGGTCTGGCTGTCCATGTCCACCTCGGCGGCCGCCGCAGGCATCGCCTTCGTTTTCGGCACGCCCCTCGCGTATCTGCTGGCGCGGAACGAATTCCCCGGCAAGAAAGTTGTCGAAAGCCTGGTGGACCTGCCGATCATGATCCCCCACCCGGTGGTGGGCATCGCCCTGCTCGGGCTGACCAGTCCAAACACCGCCTTCGGGAGCCTGCTGCAATCCATGGGCGTGGAAATCATGGGGTCGACCACGGGCATCGTGGCCGTACTCGTGTTTGTGGGCGTCCCCTTCTACGTGAACGCGGCCAAATCGGGCATCGAATCCATTCCCCGGCGGCTCGAGAACGTTTCGCGCTCCCTGGGAGCCGGGTCCGCAGCCACATTCTTCCGCATCACCCTGCCGCTGTGCTGGCGTTACATGCTGGTCGGCATGATTATGTGCATGGCCCGCGCCCTGTCCGAATTCGGGGCCATCATCATCGTGGCCTACCACCCCATGGTCGCGCCGGTGCTCATGTACGAGCGATTCACGGCCTACGGACTCAAGTATTCCCAGCCCGTGGCCGTAATCCTCATCCTCGTCAGTATGCTCTTCTTCCTCTTGCTCCGGTCCCTGTCCCTGCCCAAAGGAAAGCCCTCGTGATCCGACTGACCGACCTGACCATCAACCTGCCGGGGTTCACCCTGGATCGAGTTTCCCTGCACGTCCGCCCCGGGGAATTCTTCGCCCTCATGGGCTCCACAGGGTCGGGCAAAACCCTGGTTCTCGAGACCGTGGCCGGGCTGACCCGGCTGAACGGCGGCTCGGTGCTCGTCGACGGCCGCGACGTGACCGACCTGCCCCCGGAAGAGCGCAAGGTCAGCCTGGTCTACCAGGACCACGCCCTGTTCCCGCACCTGACCGTGCTGCAAAACGTCATGTATGGACAACGATACCACGGAATAAAGCGGGATGAAGGGAAACGCGAGGCCCGAGCCCTGCTCGACGAACTGGGCCTCTCGAAACTCGAAAACCGACGCCCGGACAACCTCTCCGGAGGCGAAAAGCAACGCACCGCCCTGGCCCGCGCCCTGGCGTGCCGCCCGGATGTGGTCCTGCTGGACGAGCCCCTCTCCTCCCTGGACCCTCAGTTTCGGGGGGAGCTGCGGCGAACCCTGAAAAATGTGCATGAGACCACGCGCACGACCTTCCTGATGGTCACGCACGACTTTGCGGACGCCATGATCCTGGCCGAGCGGGGAGCGGTCATCAAGGACGGCAGGCTGCACCAGCAGGACACGGTAGCCAACATATTCCGGCGTCCGGCCACGCCTTTCACCGCCGCCTTCGTCGGCATGACCAACGTATTCCCGGCCCGCTACGACAAAAACTGCTGCACCTTCGCGGGGCACTCCTTCGAAGGGTTGCCCGAACTGCCCGCGCGAGCTGCGGGCTTCGCGGCCCTTCGGCCCGAAGACGCCTTTGTCGGAAGCGTGGAGGATTTCCCGCGGGACTGGCAGGTCCTGCGCGGGACAGTAGAACGGGTGGAGCGGGAGGGATTCACCTGGACCGCCGTCATCCGCTGCGGCGATCAGAGCATGACCGCCCTGGTGGACCGCCACATGGTGCTCAACCGGGGCCTGGACTGCGGCTCGACAGTGATCGTCGGCTTCGCCGGAGAACACCTACACCACATGCCGGACAACGGCTGACCTCGCATTACGGCCATATTACGGAACACGCCCCGGCCCGAGCATACCTAAACGAGCCGGACCGGAACGGCGGCTACAAGAAAAGATAAATGACGGCGCTGGCCATTATCACGCTAAAAAGGATCAGCTCGGGGATTACGCAGAGATCTCCCTTGTCCAAGCCCAATTCCTTCTCAAGCCGATAAAACCGCCAGGCAGCGAAAATCATCAGCACGGGCCCGCCCACAAAGGCGAACTTGCCAAGCCACCCCAATTCGGCAAGCGCCCCGGCGCTCACATCGGACTTCTGAAAAGCCAGGAAGGCGTCCACTTTCTCGAGCAGAAACCCGAAAGTCATAAAAGCCAGCGATGTCCGGCACCAGGCCAGGAACGTCCGCCGGTTCGCCAGCCGTGTGCGGTCCACGGCCAGCGCGTTACGCTCGCGGGCCAATCGGACGCCCTCGCCTTCGCCATTCCTTTCGCTCATCAGCCTACCTCCGGTCTCGATCGGCCGGAATCCCTCCAGGCCGTTATGCCGCAATGTTGACTTTGCCATCCCAAAAGGTACTATCATCAGACTTGTTGAACATATACAGGGCAAAAAACGGCAATGCAAATACCCTTCATCAAGCGATCGACCAGAGATTACTACCGCGCGTGCCGCAAGCAGGGCATGTCCCTGTTCGACTTCATCCACGGCTATGTCTACGCCCGGTGGCCATACCACTACATAGGCCTGGCCGGCGACAAGAACCCGTGGTGGCGCTGGTTGTGGGTGCCGCTCGTCTTCATCATCGACCGCGTTCACCCCTTCACCGAAACCGACGCCCACCGCTCGGGCGACCCGAACCAGACAAAATCAACCTGGAGCGACGCCTACCACGGCAAGCCCCTGCCCCTGGCGGAGGCCACCAAGCTCATCCGCCTGAACCGCCCGGTAAATACCGTCCTGCCCGAAACCGTTCTGCCCTATACCAGGGCCCGCAATCTCATCCTGAATCACCCGGAAAAAATCGTCCGCCTCGAATGCCCCTGCCGAGCCGGAATGAAAAACCCGTGCACGCCCACCGACGTCTGCCTGATAATCGGAGACCCTTTCGCCTCCTTCATCCTCGATCACCATCCCGACAAATGCCGGATCATCACCGCCGATGAGGCCGTGTCCGTAGTCAAGGCTGAACAGGCGCGCGGGCATGTCTCCCACGCCTTCTTCAAGGACGCCGCCCTCGGACGCTTCTACGCCATCTGCAACTGCTGCTCCTGCTGCTGCGGAGCCATGAAGGCGCACGCCCACGGCATCCCCATGCTCTGCTCGTCCGGCTATCTCGCCGAAGTCAACCGGGAGCTCTGCACCAAATGCGGCACCTGCGCCCAGAAATGCCAGTTCAAGGCCATCGGCTTCGACAAGAACGGCGCGTTCATCCGCGAAGACCGCTGCATGGGCTGCGGCGTCTGCACCCTCTCCTGCCCGAAAGACGCCCTCACGCTCAGAGCCACACCCGACAAAGGAAGCCCGCTCAAAATCGACGAACTGTAGACGGATGGGGAGCCTCCGGCAGCCGGGGCGCCGCCCCGGACCCCGCCAGAGAACCTTTTGAAAAAGGTTCTCTGGACTCTCCCAAACTTTTTGTCGCCGCTTCGCGGGGCGTCGACAATTGGTTCCCTTTTCTTGCAAAGAGCCAATCAAACTTGAAAGTTGTTTTGCGAAGAGGCTTATTTCTCCGCCAACCTTTGCCCGCGCGGATGCAGATCGACCTAGAGAAGAGCTTCCTCTCGAGGCAACTATCAAGCTAGAAAAATACGTTGGGGAAAAAGCGAATCATTTGCCGCCCCCGCGAAGCGGCGACAAAAAGTTTGGGAAAAGGGTGGGATGGGGGTCTGGGGGAAGGGAGGGAAATAACCCTTTTCAAAGGGTTTTTCCCTCCCTTCCCCCGGCCGCCGGAGGCATCATCCGTCCTACAGACAGCTTTCGATGAACAATGCGGCGGCGAAAAGGTCGTCGCAGACATGGTCCGCGCGGTGGCCGCATTTGGCTTCCTGCTGTGCGCCTTTTCCGGTTCGCACGAGGATGGTGGTTGCGCCGGTTTTCCGGCCCAGGCCGATGTCGGCGGATTTGTCGCCGATCATGAACGCCTGCGAGGGGTCGAAATCGAGTTCGGTGGCGGCGCGTTGCATAAGGCCGGGCTTGGGCTTGCGGCAATCGCAACCCGCCTTGGGCTCGTGCGGGCAAAAGAACACGCCGTCGATCATCACGCCTTGGGCCGCCAGGAGTTCAATCATGCGCTGATTGCAGGCGAGAACCGAATCCTTATCGTAATAGCCACGCCCGATACCGCTCTGATTGGTCAACACGGCCAGGCCGAAGCCCATGCCCTGCATCCGCTTGAGGCCCTCGGCGGCCTGAGGCAGAAGCTCCACCTCATCGGGATCGTGAAGATAGTGCTTGTCCACGATGATGGTCCCGTCGCGGTCCAGAAGGACATACCGTTTGAACATCGTCACCTCGTTTTACCGACGAGTTTGCGGAGCATGTCCAGCGCGGCCCTGAAGCTGTCGATGGACGCCTCGCCCGTTCCCACCAGATCATATCCGGTGCCGTGATCGGGAGAAGTGCGCGGATACGGCAGCCCCAGCGTGACATTCACGGCGCGGCTGAAATGAAGCAGCTTGAGCGGAGCGAGGCCCTGGTCGTGGTACATGGCCAACACGGCCGGATAACGTCCCTGGGCGGCGAAATGGAAGATGGTGTCGCCCGGCACGGGCCCGGCGGCCAGAATGCCTTCGGCGGCGGCCTGCTCAAGAGCGGGGATGATGGTGGTGATCTCCTCGTCTCCGATACGGCCGGACTCACCCGCATGGGGATTGAGGCCGCAGACGCCTATGGGGCCTTCAAGGCCGAGGGTACGCAGAAAATCGGAGGTCAGCCGCAGGCAATGCAGAATACGCTCCCGGGTGACAAGGCCGGGCACATCCCGAAGACGCGGGTGGGTGGTCACCAGGCTGACCCGCAGCTTGGGCGAAGGGTCGTCCGGATCGTGGCCGCACAAATGCATACACACGTTGTCCCGCCCCACGCCGAGCTTCTCCGCGAGAAACTCCGTGTGCCCGGGGAAGTCGAATCCGGCAGCATTGAGCATGGCCTTGTTCAGGGGGCAGGTCAAAAGGCCCTGCGCCAGCCCGGACTTGAGAACATGAACGGCCGTATCCAGGCTGACGCCTGCGGCCAGTCCACCCTCGCGGCAAGGGCAGGCCGGGGGGAATTCGACGCCGTCGAGTTCAGGCGGCTGATACAGGTAGACGCCGGGCCCCTTGTCGGCGATCTGCTCGGGAGAATCGAGGAGGGAAAAGAAACGGGGCGCTCCCAGCCTGGCCAGTTCGCGGTCCAGGGTTGAAACCGGCCCAAGAAGCAGGAATCGGTCGGCGGTCCGCCCGCCGTCCAGAAAATGACGAGTCACCAGCTCGGGGCCGAGGCCGCATGGGTCCCCGAGGGTTATGCACAGGGTTCGCATTGTTATGTCACCTTGAAAGCGGTCTGCCGGGTCAAGCCCGGTTTCGGGAAGCTACGCTCGCCCATGAGGCAAGTCAATCCGCCTCGGGACAGCTATCCCGCCGAGCCAGGAAATCCGCCAGAATCCGCGCATGGTCGAAGGCCAGTTCGGGCCACTCGCCCAGAGGAAAAACCTTGGCCCCGGCCGCGTCGTCTCCCGCTTTGAGCCGGGCAGGGTCCTCGGGCTCGCCGGTGTAGACCACGCTCATGGTATGCCTGCGCGGATCGCGGTCCGGGTCCGAATAGACCCCGAGCAAGCCGGTGAGGCGCACGTCCAGCCCGGTCTCTTCCTTCATCTCCCGAACGGCGGCCTGTTCGCAGGTCTCTCCGTAATCGATGAAACCGCCGGGCAGCGCCCACCCGAGCGGCGGATTGCTCCGCTCGATGAGGACCACGCCCTCCCCGCCTTCCGGCAACGCCGTCACGATGACCACGTCCACCGTAGGCGCGGGATTACGGTACACCTCTATTTCGCCCCCGCAGTGGGGGCAGGCCCGAACTTTGCCCATTGCACGCTCCATTGACTGATTCACCCACGGACTGTTCACAAACTCGCCCGCCAAGTCAAACCCGGAACGGCCGAATTCCATTTTTTTAACCCGGCGGACTTCCCTCCTGCGCCAAGCGACGCCCCGGCGCCCCCCGGCACGCCGCTGTCATTCGGGCAAAAGAGACTTAATAATATACTGATTTTATTTGATATAAAACTGTACGACAAACCATACGAGAAAGGCTCCATCGGACCATCCGGTGAAGCCTTGATTATCTCGTGTGCAAAAAAAGGAAGAACTTGCTTTAATATTAGCAACCCCTGTGCCAAACGATCCAAAAAGTTTCATTTTTTATGTAATTTTAATAAAATCAATTAGTTATATATAATCGAAAAGGCAAGAAAAAAATCCTGTCCCCTCAAAAGGGTACAAGATTTTTTACCCGGACCCTGCAAAGGTCCACTGGCGGTGTATGCGGGTTCAAGTTTTTTGACCCGCGCGACACGGTCAGGAGTTGCGCACGGCCACGGAAAAACCCTTGTCGCAAAGTTTCTTGATGGAAATTTCACCTTCCCGGATAACCTCCAGCTTGCTCGACCCGAGCATTCTGACCACGGTGGACGCCTTGTGCCCGCGCGGCCACGGCGGATCGAAATAGTATCCGTCCACCATCTCCAGCAACTGCGGATCGATATCCTCGGGCAGGGCCGCCGGGGGCTTGCCGGACAGATTCGCGCTGGTGGCGACTATGGGCTTACGAAACCTGCGGGACAGTTCGGAGGCGAAGGGGTGGCCTGACCAGCGGACCGAAGTGTACCCCTCGTCGTCGGACAGCCAGGAGGGAAGCTCGGGCAGCGCCTTGACCAGGATGGACAGCGGACCGGGCCAGAACGCGGCCGCCAGATCCACAAGGGATCGGCTTTTTTCGGCAGTCACCAGAGCCAACATGTCCAGGCCTCCGATAATCAGGGGAAGAGGCCGGTCCTTGGGACGCCCTTTCACTCTGGCCACGCGGTCGCAGGCCGCGGCGCTGGTGGCGTCGCAACCCAGCGCGTAGAGAGTTTCTGTGGGATAGATCACGATGCCGTCTGAACGCAGAACCTTGAGCAACTCTTGCATGACAGCCTCCTTATCTCGAATACCATTCGGTTTTAAGCGATTCCAGTTCCTCCCGCGAAAGGGAGGGATTGTCGTACATGCCGGCGGCGTCGCGCTGAACGAACGCCTGATAGAGGATGATGGCCGCGGCCACCGATACGTTGAAGCTCTGGACCATGCCCTGCATGGGTATGTAGATTTCGTCGGGCGCGAGCTTGGCCAGCTCCGGGGATGTGCCCCGGTGCTCGTTGCTCAATATTATAGCGGTGGGTTTGGTGAAATCGAAGTCCATGACCGGCCGTGCCGATTCGGAGAACCCCGTTCTGAGAATTCGAATACCCTGCTCCTTGAGATGGCCGACCATGTCGGCAGCGTCCACGTGGCGGGTGAGCTCGATCCATTTCTTGGCCGAGCCCGAAGTCTTCTTGGCCAGGTCCGGCCACTGGGAATCCGTGTAGTACAAATGCACTCCGGCCACCCCGAAAGCGTCGCAGCTCCTGAGAACCGCCGAGACGTTGTGAGGGTCCCAAATATTATCCATGACCAACGTCAGGTCTTTTTGTCTCCTGGCCAACACCCCGTCAATACGTTTTTTCCTTTCTTCCGTAATCTTTCTGATCATGCGGCGTTGGTATCCATTATGTCGCCATTTGGCAACCCCGCAGCGCGCTTTCCATTCGGGCAAATGTCAAGATTATAATGTGTTGAGAACAATTAATTCCTATCATTATATTGACATTTTTTTGATATACATAGGAAAAGGAAGCTTGAATCCCTTTCCCCGGCAAGAAGCGGAGAACAAAATGCGTGCACTCATTGTCGAAGACGAATTCCTGAGCCGAAAGGTCCTACGGTCGTTCCTGATGACCCTGTTCGACGTGGACATCGTGGTCAACGGCCGGGAAGCGGTCGAGGCTTTCAAGATGGGCCATGACGAAAACAGGCCCTACGATCTGATCCTCATGGACATCATGATGCCGGAGGTGGACGGCATCGAGGCATTGCAGCGAATTCGGAATCTCGAAACGGAAAACGGCTACCGCCCGAGAGTCAAGGTCATCATGACCACGGCCCTGGACGATCCCCAGACGGTCATCCGCACCTTCCACGACGGCGAGGCTTCTGCCTACATCGTCAAGCCGGTCGCCAAGGACAAGCTGTATGCCGAACTGGAAAAACTGGGACTTCTGCACAAGTAGGACCGAGGATCAAACATGAGCGAAGACCCGATGGTCGAGGAGTTCTTCTCCGAGGTCAACGACAAGTACTACCCGCAGGTGATGGAGGGCCTTGAACTGCTCGAGAACGGAGACCTCGGGCAGGGAATTGAAATACTGGCCCGCCCTCTGCACACCATCAAGGGCGTCACCGGCTTTATGGCGGGCTTCGAGGAGGCTTCCCACTTCACCCACAAGATCGAGGATTTCCTCAAGAAGGTGCAGTCCGGCGAAGTGGACTCGTCTCCCGACAACGTCACCCTGCTCTCGCGCGGGGTGAACATGATTTTCCAAGTCCTCGAACAACTGCGCATGGGCGATACGGACACCGCAGAGCGCGAAGAGGTTCTCGGCCTCATCGCGGAGGCTTCCGCCACCCGGCAGGACAACGGCGAAGCCGCCGGAGCGGGCGTGGACACGGAAACCCTGAACGGCGTGACCATCATCAAGGTCAATGAACCGCGCGTCCACCTGGACGCCCAGTTCAAGCCCATCATTTCCGCCATCCTGTCCATCGAACCCGGCGACCCCGTGCTCCTCGACCTGGACGGGGTGCTGACCTTCGGGTCCGGGGCGTGGGCGGCGGTGGCCAGCATGGGCGTCACTTTCCGGATTGCCGCCTGCAACGTCTCTCCGGACGCCAAACAGACTCTCATAGGCTGGGGATTCGACAAGACCATTTCCGTATACCCCGACCGCGAGACCTACTTCACCGCGCAATAAGGCGACACCATGCAGGACAGCATCATTCAATGCATCGAGGACATAGAGCGGCGGATTCTCGAGGTGGACGCCACAGGCCAGAACGTGGAGGCCGTGGTTGACGCCCTCGGCCTCTCGTGTATGCAGCTCTCCTCGGCCGGAGTTATCGCGCTGCTGGACATGCTCAGAGACGGCATCACGCCCGTCAACAACGACATCGTCACCGCCATGCTCAACATTTGCGAAGCGCAGAAGAAATTTTTCTTCGCCTTGGGCGGCCTGCTCGAAGGCAGCGGCGACGCCCTCGCCAAGATAAAAACCGCGCCGCCCTCTCCTGTCCGCGAAGAGACCGAGGAGGAAGCGGCCAAGGCGTTCGAGGAACCGCCCGCCGCCAAAGCTGAAATTCCCGAGGAAAAAGCCGAACCTGTCGGGAGCCCCGAAGAAAAGCCCTGCCCGGAAGCCGACGCCAGGCAGGACGCCCGGCACGCGCAGCAAGGCATCGCCTCCATCCGCGTCCCCACGGACCGCCTGGACCGGGTCATCGAGCTGGTGGGCAAGCTCATGGTCACCTACGCCGTCATCGCCCAAGGCGGGGCCGCCAACGTGGCCCAGGTGGCCTCCAGCCTGCGCGAGCTCGACAACGTCATCACCAAGCTCCAGCAGGAGGTCAACGCCATACGTCTGGTGCCGCTCAAGCAGATTTTCATGCCCATGCACCGGCTGGTCAAAAGCCTCTCCCAGAAAATCGGAAAGAAGCTCGATTTCGAGGTCCACGGCGACGATTTGGCCCTGGACAAGACCATTGTCGAGAGCCTCAACGAGCCGCTGGTCCACCTTCTGCGCAACGCCGTCGACCACGGCCTGGAAGACGTCGAGGGGCGCAAGGCCGCGGGCAAGCCCGAAACCGGGATCGTGACCCTGTCCGCCTGGCGCAAGGGCGACAACGCCTTCATCCGGGTAGGCGACGACGGACGCGGGCTTGATCCGGACCGCATCCTGTCCAAAGCCCTCGAAAAGGGGCTGGCCGATCCGGACAAGGAGTACTCGAACGAAGAGATACTCCGCTTCGTGCTCCAAAGCGGTTTTTCCACCGCAGAAAAAATCACCGACGTTTCCGGACGGGGCGTGGGCATGGACGCCGTCGTCAATGCCATCAAGGTCGCTCTGGACGGCGAAGTGGCCATCGAGAGCGAACTGGGCAAGGGCGCAGACTTCACCATCTCCATTCCCCTGGACAGATCGGCCAACGAGGGCATTGTTGACGCCCTGGTCTGCCGCGTCGGCGGAGACACCTTCATCATGCCCAGCCGCGACGTGGTGGAAATCTACATGCCCCGGCGCACCGACGTGGTGGAACTGCCCGACGGACGCGAGACCGTGGACGTGCGCGGCGAGATACACTCCCTGCTCCGGCTTGCCGACCTCCTGGAACTGACGCCGGAGATCGACAACATCGAGAGGGCCCAGGCCATCGTGGTCCGGGTCGGCGACTACAAGGGGGCCATTCTGGTGGACGAGGTCCTGCGCCAGCAACAGGTGGTCATCACCGGCTTCACCGTCCCGGTTGAGGAAATCTTCAACGTCCCCATTCTGGGCTATGGCATGATGGGCGAATCCGACGCCCTGGTCATCGACGCCGAAAAGATGATCCGCCAGTTTCAGGAACGTATCGCCGAAAACGCCCGGTCATCCTTGACATAAGCACTGCGGAAAGCATATTTCACTTCAAGTTCAGGTGTCCTCGGACTCAATAGGGAATCCCGTGAGAATCGGGAGCGGACCCGCCGCCGTGACGTCTCGCCGAACCGTTTCCATTCATGCCACTGGGGTCAACCTGGGAAGGCGGAAGCGGGAGGGACCAGCCGGAAGACCTGCCTGGAGCGATCACAAGGACTTGCCGCGGTGGTACGTGGGCTTGCCGCCGAGGTTTTGAAGGGATAATACGGGCTCTCTTCCTCTGAATTCGAAGAGGAAGGGGCTTTTTCTTTCCCTCCCCGCCCCCATTTTCGGAGAACATGATGACAGTTGTCAGAAACTTCGTCTTCTGCCTGTTCGCTCTGCTGTTGGCCGTTCCGGCCCAAGCCGGGCACCACGACGCACAACCCGTCAAACAGGCCATTGTCCTGGCCGCCTTCGGCACCTCTTACCCCGAAGCCGTCAAATCGATCCTGAACATCAAGGCCAAGGTCGAGAAGGCTCACCCCGGCGTCCCCGTGCGCCTGGCCTTCACCTCCAACATCATCCGCAATATCTGGCAGGGCCGCCAGAACGACGACGCCTGGAAAGCCGCTCATGCGGATATCCCCGCCGAAGTCCTCTACGTCAAGCACCCCCTGGCCACCATCGCCGATCTCCAGAACGACGGTTGCCGCGACATCACCGTGCAATCCCTGCACGTTTTCGCGGGCGAGGAATTCCACGATCTGATGACCCTGGTGGGCGGGCTCAAGTCCATCCGCACCCTCAAGGCCAAGAACATGCCCTTCGCACGGCTGTCCCTCGGCCGCCCGGCCCTCGGCCTGCCCGGCGAGGAATATCCGTACACCGAGGACATGGCCCGGGCCGCCAAGACCCTGAAGGCCGATGTGGACCACGCCCGCGAACTGAACGCCGCCCTGGTCTACATGGGCCACGGCAACGACTTCTTCTCGACCGGCATCTACGCGGAATTCCAGAAGGTGTTGCAGGCGGAATACGACTACCCCATCTTCATCGGCTGCGTGGAGGGATTCCCATCCTTTGACGACATGACCCCGCAGCTCGCCGCCTCCGGCAAGAAGGACGTCCTGCTCAAGCCGTTCATGATCGTGGCGGGCGACCATGCCTCCAACGACATGGCGGGCGAAGAGGACGACGCCTGGAAGGTCATGCTGACCAAGGCGGGCTACAAGGTCACCA
Organism: Desulfovibrio sp. Fe33; assembly: GCF_028532725.1. Lineage (NCBI taxonomy): Bacteria > Pseudomonadati > Thermodesulfobacteriota > Desulfovibrionia > Desulfovibrionales > Desulfovibrionaceae > Desulfovibrio > Desulfovibrio sp. Fe33. Next base: position 124,736 of record NZ_JAQKGU010000006.1, on the reverse strand, counting down.
CCGACCTGCGCGGCCTCGGAATGCTCGACGGCTGGGCCGACATCTATGTGAACCACCTCAACGACGCCATGGCCCAGGGCCCGAGCGCCAAATAAACGCATGTTGAACGCCGCCTCCCGCACCTCCTTCCGCAACGGCCTGATCGTCGCCCTGCTCGCCATCCTGCTGGCCGGGCTGGCGCTGGCCGCCTGCGCCATGGGAGTCGTCGGCATCCCGCCGGGCGAAGTCCTGCGCGGCCTGCTCGACGGAATGCGGGGGGCGGCGGATTCCATGGACGGCATGGTGGCGGGCATCCTTTTCGACGTCCGGCTGCCGCGCATCCTGACCTGCGCCGCCGTGGGCTTCGGCCTGGCCGTTGCGGGCGCGGTCTTCCAGGGGCTCCTGCTCAACCCTCTGGCCGACCCGTTCACCCTCGGCGTCTCCTCGGGCGCGGCCTTCGGCGCCGCCCTGGCGCTTCTCCTGGGACTGTCCTTTTTCGGCTCCGCCACCCTGATGACGCTGGCCTTCGCGGGCGCGGCGCTCACCCTGGCCGCGGTCATCGCGCTGGCCGGACGCGACGGCGAACTGGCCCCCACGTCCCTCATTCTGGCGGGAGTCATCGTCTCGGCCACTCTTTCGGCGGGTATCAGCTTCATCAAATATCTGGCCGACGAACGGGTATCGGTCATCGTTTTCTGGCTCATGGGCAGCTTCGTGGGCCGCACCTGGGACGACGCGGCGCTGGCCGGCGCTGCCTCCCTGGGTGTTTTCGCGATCTGCCTCTACTTCGGACGCGACCTGAACGTCATGAGCCTGGGAGCGCGTTCGGCGCGGAGCCTGGGCGTGGACACCGGGCGCGTGCGGCTTATCCTGCTTGTCGCCGCGTCCCTGGCCAGCGCGGTCTGCGTGGCCGTGAGCGGCATCATCGGCTTCGTCGGCCTCATCGTGCCGCATCTCATGCGCATGATCGTCGGCCCGGACAACCGCTGGCTCCTGCCCGCCTCGGGCCTGGGCGGGGCGATTCTTCTCCTGCTGGCCGACACGGTCACCCGCGCGGCCCTGCCCCACGAGGTCCCCATCGGCGTGCTCACGGCCATCATCGGCGGACCGGTCTTCTGCTGGATATTCAGCCGCTCCAGGAGGCTTGCCCGTGGATAGCGCGGTCTTCGCCATCCAGGGCCTCGGCTTCGCCTACGATTCGGCCCCGGTCCTCCGCGCCCTTGATTTCGAGCTGGCTCCGGGGCTCCATGGAGTGGTCGGCCCCAACGGCTGCGGCAAATCCACCCTGCTCGGCATCCTGGCCGGACTCCTCGCCCCGACTTCGGGCGCGGCGCGGCTCAACGGAGAAGACATCGCGGCCTTTCCACCGGCCAGGCTGGCCCGGCTCTGCACGCTGGTCTCGCAGGACCAGACGCTCCGTTTTCCCTTTACCGTATATGAAACCGTGCTCATGGGGCGGCATCCGCATATCCCCCGCTTCAGCCGTCCCTCCGCCCGCGACATTGAACGCGTGGAGGAGGCGCTGACCGCCATGGACCTTCTGGGATTGCGCGACCGCGCCGTGGCCGACCTGTCCGGAGGCGAACGCCAGCGGACCGCCGTCGCGCGCGGCCTGGCGCAGGACACGCCCGCGCTGCTCCTGGACGAACCGACCTCGGCCATGGATATTCGCCACGCCATGTCGACCATGGAGACGCTGCAACGCCTGGCCGACACAGGCCGCACCGTGGTGGCCGTGCTTCACGACCTCAACCTGGCCGCCCGCCACTGCGACAGCATCCTCATGCTGGACAAAGGGGCAGTTCATGCCTATGGCAACGTGGCCCGGACACTCACCCCCGAAAATATCCATGCGGTCTTCGGCGTTCGCGCGGCCATTCTCCAAACCGACAACGGACCGCATATCGCCTTTATCCAAGGAAACAGACCTTGAAGCGCCTCCTTTTCACACTCCTTTTCGTCCTGCTTCTCTGCTCCACCGCCCGCGCCCGAACCATCACCGATGATTCAGGGCGGACCGTGACCTTCGACGCCCCGTTCACGCGGATCATCTCCCTGTACGGCGCACACACCGAAAACCTGTTCCACCTCGGACTGCGCGAGCAAATCATCGGCGTGTCCCCTGGCGAGGACTACCCCGCCGCGGCCATGGCCCTGCCGACCTTCAACGCCCGCGACGGCGTGGAGAAATTCCTTGCCGCCAAACCCGACCTCATCCTGATCCGGCCCATGCACATGCGCGCCTACGCGGGCCTGTGGAACGCGCTGACGCGTCACGGCGTCACCGTGGCCGCCCTGCAACCCGGTTCCATCGATGCCGTATACGACTACTGGCGGGCCCTGGGCAAACTTACGGGCCGCGAAATCCAGGCGGAGTACATGATCGAGGACTTCCGCGAGGGTGTGCGCCATGCGGAGGATCGGCTGTCCACCATTCCCATGAGCGAGCGGCCCGGCGTGTTCTTCGAGTCCATCCACCGCAAGATCGCCACCTTCTCGCCCGGCTCCATGCCGCTTTTCGTCCTGGAAAAGGCCGGAGGCGTCAACGTTGCGGCCGACGCCAAGCCGCGCCACGGCACCAACATCGCGGACTACGGCCTGGAACGGCTTCTCGCCAGGGGCGGCCGGATCGACGTCTACCTGGCCCAGCGCGGAACCATGAACGATGTTTCGGTGCAGGACATCGTCAACGGCCCTGCCGCATCGCGCATCAAGGCCGTTCTGACTCGCAACGTATTTCTGGTGGACGAGCACCTGGTCTCACGGCCCACCCTGCGCCTGCTCGAAGGCATCGACACCGTCTTCCGAATCCTTCATCCCTAGGCCCCAGTTGACCTTCACACGCAAAACAGACACAGTCGGCTACCGACAGAAACATAACGGATATTCATCGTGACCAAGAAAGGCACTCTCTACGGCATCGGGGTAGGTCCCGGCGATCCTGAACTGCTCACTCTCAAAGCCGTGCGCATCCTGGGCCAGGTGGACGTGATCTTCGCCGCCGCCTCCACCAAGAACGACTATTCCACGGCCTACGCCATCGCCAAGCCCCATCTCAAGAACGATGTGCGCATCGTGCAGCTCGGCTTCCCCATGACCAAGGACGAGGAAGCGCTCAAGGCTGCCTGGCGCAAGAACGCCGAGCTTGTGGCCGAGGTTCTGGACAAGGGCCTGGACGCCGCCTTTCTGACCCTGGGCGACCCCCTGACCTACTCCACCTACGGTTACCTCCAGCGCACCCTTCTGGACATGAACCCGAATTTGCAATTGCGCGCCGTTCCGGGCATCACCTCCTTCCATGCCGCCGCCGCGCGCATCGGCCTGGTCCTGTGCGAATCCAAGGAGTCCCTGCTCATCACCTCGGGCGTGGCCGACCCGGCCCGCCTGGAAGAGCAGCTCAACACCGCGGACAATGCCGTCATCCTCAAGGCGTACAAGAATTTCGAAGAAATCCGTGACCTGCTGAACAGGCTCCGCCTGGGCGACACCACGGTGCTCGTCTCCCGTCTCGGCATGGACGAGGAGTCCATCCTCATGGACATCAACGACGCCCCCAAGCAGCCGCACTATTTTTCGCTGGCCCTGGTCAAGAGGAAGAAGCCGTGATCCGCGCCGCCATCGTCCTGGCCGCCTTCGGCTCGCGCCACAAGAACGCCATGGCGTCGCTCGCGCACATCATGGAGCGCGTACGGGCCGCCTATCCGGACCTGCCCGTGCGCGTGGCCTACACCTCCAAGACCATCCGGGGGCACATGAAAAAGGCGGGAGAGACGGTGGACTCCGTGCCCACCGCCCTGAACAGGCTCCTTGACGAGGGCGTGACCCACGTCGCCGTCCAGTCCCTGCACCTTATCCCCGGCACGGAGTTCCACGAACTTCTTGGACTGGCCAACAAACTCATGCTCCGCGAGGACGGCTTCCGCCGGGTCGAGGTCGGCTTCCCCCTGGTAGCGGGAGAGGCGGGCATTGAGGAAGTCGCCGACGCGGTCCTGTCCATCGCCGAGCAGGGCAAGGGCGAGAACGACGCCGTGCTGTTCATGGGCCACGGTACCAAGCACGACGGCAACGTCTACTATGAAGCCCTGCACCGCGCCTTCCAGGAACGCGACCCGTCCGTGCATCTGGGAGCCATGGAGGCCGAACCCGGCATAGACGCGATCATCGAACGGTTCAAGCGGGACGGGGTCAGGAAGGCCCACCTCCTGCCCTTCCTTTTCGGCGCGGGCTGGCACGCCGCCCGCGACATGGTCGGCGGCGGGGAAACCAGTTGGAAGACCCGCCTCGAACGGGCGGGCATCGAATGTGAGGCCGTGCTCCGGGGCGCAGGCGAATACGACATCCTCGTCGACATCTGGCTCAGCCACCTTCATGACGCCGTGCAGCGCATGAGCCGCTGCTGACATCCGGCTCCGGCCCTTCCTTCCCTAGCCTTCCCCGGAACGATAAACGGAAAGCCGAGGCAGGACGGTCCTTCCCCGACGCAACCGCCGGGAGTCCCGCGTTCCCGCCGTTTACACGGCCCGGCCCATAGGCTAGTCTGCGCGGACCTACGGAGATGAAGTGAGCATACTGATACACACCCACGACGGCGGCCGATTCGCCCTGGAACCCAAGCCTGGCGATACCCTGGCCCGCACCATTTTCCTTTCCCGCCTTTGGCACGGCGTTCCGCTGTGTTCCGGCCTGGGCAAGTGCGGCCTGTGCCGTGTGCGCTACGTCAAAGACGCGCCCGAGCCGGGCCGCGACGAATTGAAGAAGCTCGGCCGGGACAAGCTCGCGCAAGGTTGGAGGCTCTCCTGCCTGCATCCGTCCGAGCCCTGCGAAATTGAGCTGCCCGCGCCGGTGCGCAGCCAGCGGGCGGTGCGCTCCCTCGGAGAAGGCTCCGGCGACTTCGCCCTGGCCGTGGACCTCGGCACCACCTCCATTCACTGGACCGCCCTGGCGGACGGAAAGCCCGTCGCCACGGGCCGGGAACTCAACCCGCAGATGGGCATGGGCTCCGAGGTGATGTCCAGGCTGGCCGCCGCTTCCACCGCCGAGGGACGATTCGTCCTCCGCGCACTGGTCGCCGACCGCATCGTCGAGCTGGCCGGGCTCGCCTCCCGCAACCTCGGCGGAAACTGTGTCGGGCTGTCCGTCTCCGGCAACCCTGCCATGACCTACATCCTGCTCGGCATGAAGCCGGACGGGCTGGCCACGGCGCCCTATGAGCTGACCTATTTCGGCGGCGATGAGCGGCGGATCGGCCCGGGACTGCCCCCGGCCTATATCCCGCCCCTGCTCGCGCCCTTCGTGGGCGCTGACCTGTCCGCCGGACTGACCGCCATCGAGTTCGGCAACGCGCCCAAATATCCCTTCCTCCTGGCCGACCTCGGCACCAACGGCGAATTCATCCTCGCCCTGTCGCCCGAGAAACGGCTCTGCGCCAGCGTGCCCATGGGCCCCGCGCTGGAAGGCGTAGGCCTCTCCTACGGCCGAACCGCCGGACCGGGGGCCATCACCGGCTTCACCCTGACGCCGAAGGGGCTCGACATCCGCTATTTCGACGACTCGAACGCGGAACGAACCGGCATGACCGGCACGGGCTACCTGTCCCTGGCCGCCATCCTGCGCGCCCACGGCGTGCTGGACGAAACCGGGCGGTTCGCCGAAGGTGCCACTCCACTGGCGGGCAAACTGGCCAAACAGGTTTCCTCCGAGGAAGGGGAGCCTGTCTTCGCCATCAATGCGGAGGTCCGTTTCCCGGCCTCCGACGTGGAAGAAATTCTCAAGGTCAAGGCGGCCTTCAACCTGGCCGTGTCCGCCCTGCTCAAGGCCGCAGGCATCGGCCCTGGCGGACTCGGCGAAATCCACCTGGCGGGCGCGCTGGGAGAGCACGTCTCCCCGGCGGACCTGGAAACCCTGGGATTCCTCCCCCCCGGCTGCGCGGCCCGGACCGTCAAGGCGGGCAATACGTCGCTTCGCGGCACGGAACTGTTTTTAACCGACCCCGCGGCGCGGACCTTTGCCGAGTCCCTGTCCCGCGGACTGACCCGGGTGGACCTGACCGGAGATGCCGATTTCGGCAACCAATTCATCCAAAGGATGCGTTTCAGCTATGTCGATTGACGGCCTGTTCCCCAACCTGACCGAAGAAAACGCCGGGCAGCTCGCCCGGTTCGAAGATATCCTCAAACTCGTGTGGCCCCTCAAGGGCAAACACCGCGACCAATTGAAGTACGACATCCGTGACATGTCGCGCAGCCTGACCAATGAACGGTCCACCCGGCGCAAGGAGTACATGACGGACGCCAAGTTCCTGTCGCCGTATCTCTACTATTTCCTGCCTTGGAACCTCTTCCGCCTGTCCCGGCTCTTCTCCGGCCTGGAGATGGACATCCCGGAAAACGGGCACGTGGCGGACCTCGGCTCCGGCCCCCTGACCACGGTGCTCGCCCTGTGGATGGCCCGCCCCCACCTGCGCGACCGGCGGCTCGACTTTACCTGCCTGGACATCGCTCCCAAGACCATGAACACGGGCGTGAAGCTCTTCCAGGCTCTGGCGGGAAAAGACTCGCCCTGGCGCATCAAGACCGTAAAGGCCGGATTCCTGGACCACATCCGCGAGAAGGCCGATCTCATCATGGCCGCCAACGCCTTCAACGAGCTGGACTGGTCCGGCCGCACCACCCGGCCCCAGGCCGAGAAACTGGCAGCGCACCTGGTGGGCGCCACCAAGGAGACCGGGCGCATCCTCATTGTCGAGACCGGTGTTCGCCTGAGCGGCCGGATCATCAGTGAAATGCGCGCCCAATTGCTGGAGAAAGGATACAAGCCCATCGCGCCATGCACTCACGCCCTGGACTGTCCGATGCCCGCACTGGGCCAGGGAGCCCCGTGGTGCCACTTCAACTTCTCCACCAAAGGCGCGCCCGAATGGCTGAACGCCATCTCCGGGGAGGCCTCCCTGACCAAGGACAACGCGAGCCTCAACTTCCTCTATCTTTCGCCCGGCGGCGCGCCCGAACGGGGGATGGTCCGGGCCATCTCCGAACCGTTCAAGCTCCACGGCGGCAAGGGGCAGTATGCCTGTTCCGACCGGGGGCTGACGCTCATCGATTACCCGGCTGGCACGCGCCCGCTCTTTCCGGGCCAGGCTTTCGCACCCGAGTGGCCCGCCAACCGGAAGATCGACCTCAAGTCCAAAGCGTTCATCCTTCCCTACAAGTCCCGGGGGGGCAAATGAGGATCGCCGACCTCGGGCTCATCGGCTACAAGGAGGCCGAGGCTCTGCAATTGAAGGCCCTGGACGCGGTGACCAGCGGTGAACAGGAAAACACCCTGTTTCTGCTGGAGCACCCCAAGGTCATCACCTTGGGCCGCCAGGGCGGCGCGGAGAACCTGCTTCTCGACCCGGCGAGGCTCGCGGAGCACGGCATCGAGCTGGTCCAGACCACGCGCGGCGGGAACATCACCTGCCACTTTCCCGGCCAGTTGGTGGCCTACCCCATCTGGCGCGTGGAAAAGCGTCCCGGCGGAATGCGCAAGTTCTTTCACGACATGGAGCAGGCCGTCATGGACACCTGCGCCCGTTTCGGCGTCGCGACCATCCGGCGGCCCAAGCATCCCGGCGTCTGGGTGGACGAAACGCGTAAAATATGTTCCATGGGCATCGGCGTGCGCCGCTGGGTCACCTATCATGGCCTGGCCCTGAACGTGGCCCGCGACACAAGCCTGTTCAACGCCATTACCCTGTGCGGCATCCAAGGCGCGGTGCCCACCTCCCTGTCCGCCGAAGCCGGGCGGGACATATGCATGGAGGAGGTCAAGCATGTCTTTGAAAACGCCTTCGCAAAAACCTTTGCGGATTCCGCCGTGGCTGCGGATCAAGCTGCCCTGTAACGAAAATTTCTCCAACACCTCGGACCTTATCGGCGACCTGCGGCTCAACACGGTCTGCCAGTCCGCCAAGTGTCCGAACAAGTGGGAGTGCTTCTCCAAGAATGTGGCCACGTTCTTGATTATGGGAGCCATCTGCACGCGCAACTGCGCGTTCTGCAACATAACCTCCGGCGACCTGGACCCCCTGGACCAGACAGAACCCGGCCGTGTGGCCGAGGCCGCCCGCCGACTCGCGCTGAAGCATGTGGTCGTCACCTCGGTCACCCGCGACGACCTTCCCGACGGCGGAGCCGCCCACTTCGCAGCGACCATCCGGGCCGTGCGAGAAGCCATGCCCGGCTGCACCGTGGAAGTGCTCATTCCGGACTTCCAGGGCGACGAGGCAGCTCTCGCCGCCGTGCTCGACGCCCGGCCCAACGTGCTCAACCACAACCTTGAGACCGTGCCCGGCCTGTACAGCGACATACGGCCCCAGGCGGACTACCGCCAGTCCCTGGACCTGCTGCGCAACGCCAAGCGCATGGCCCCGGCCATTCCCACAAAATCCGGCATCATGGTCGGGCTGGGCGAAACCGACGAGCAGATCATGACCACCCTGGACGACCTGGCGGCCAGTGACTGCGACATCGTGACCATCGGCCAGTACATGCAGCCGAGCCGCCTCCATCCCATGGTCAGGCGGTACGTGGAGCCCGAGGTATTCGAAAGGTACGCCGAAGAAGGCAAAAAACGCGGCATCCGCCACATGTTCAGCGCCCCGCTGGTCCGCTCAAGCTACAACGCAGCCGACTTCGTATAGCCGCCCACCGGATATTGAAAACGATCAAGGCCGCCGGGGACAGACTGTCCCCGGCGGCCTTGATCGTTTTCGGCCCGACGCCGTTGGAGCGGCGTCCTAGAATATCCAGTCCCGGATGCGCAGATCGATGGTGGGGATGCCCCGGAAGCGGTCGATCTTTGGAGTGAAGGCAAACCGCATGGTCTTGCCGTGAACCGCGCGGGTCAGGGTGTCGGCCATGCGCCACGCCTTGCCGGGCAGCTTGGTGCCGGTCTCCGGGTCCTCCAGGACCAGCTTGACGTGCTCCCCCTCCCGGCCGAACAGGGCGTGCTCGGCCACGCGCACAGGCTTGGTGGCGAAGACCGGTTCAGGGTTGCCCATGCCGTAGGGCTGGAGCATCTCCAATTCCTTGAGCAGCGTATTGTTGATGCTGGAAAAGGCCAGCTCATGGTCGAGCTTGAGGGTGGGCGTAAGCGGCTTGGAGCCAAGTTTCTCGATCACCCGCTCGTTGAACCGCTCACGCAGGGCCTTGAGATTCTCCGGCTTGAGAGAAACGCCCGCGGCCTGGGAATGCCCGCCGAACCCTTCCAGCACGTCGGCCACGCCGGACAGGCCGTCATAAAGATTGAACTCGGAAATGGACCGGCCCGACCCCTTGAGCAGCCCTTCGGAAGACTCGGGCGTGCAGAGCAGCAGCGTGGGCCGGTAGTATTTTTCGACCACCCGCGAAGCCACGATGCCGATGATTCCCGGATGCCAATGGTCGGCGTGCAGAACCAGACCGGCCATGTGGCGCATGGTCTCGGCCTGCTCGAACGCCTGCTCGGAAATCTCCTGCTCCTGGCGGCGGCGTTCCATATTGATGGCGTTGAGTTCCTCGGCGATGGGCATGGCCGAGTCGAAATCCTTGGAGAGCAGCAACCTCAGGGCCTTTTCCGGATCGCCCATACGCCCGGCGGCGTTGATCCTCGGAGCAAGGTGGAACCCGATCTGGCCTGCCCCCAGCTCGGCCCGGCGGTCGTAATCGCTGACCACCTTGAGAGCCGCCATGCCGGGCCGCCTGGCTTCCTTGATGACCAGCAAACCGTTCTTGACCAGGATGCGGTTCTGGCCGGTCAGCTTGACGATGTCGGCGATGGTTCCCAACGCCACCAGGTCGAGCAGCGGACGAACGTCCACGGGCTCGCCGGGCAGGAGCCGGTTCAGGGCGACCACGAGCATGAAGGCCACGCCCACCCCGGCCAAATCGTCGCACGGGCCGCCTTCCGCAAGGCGCGGGTCGCACACGGCATGGGCCTCGGGCAGGGTTTCGCCGGGCAGATGGTGGTCCGTAACCACCACGGTCATGCCCAGCTCCCTGGCGCGGGTCACGGGCGCGCTGTCCGTGATGCCGCAATCCACGGTCAGAAGCATGGTCGCGCCCTGCTCGTGCAGGCGCTCCACGCCGGGCACGTTCATGCCGTATCCTTCCTCCATGCGATTGGGCAGGTGGTGCATGACCTCCATGCCGCGCATGGCGAAAAATTCCTTGATGACCGCCGTGGCCGTGATGCCGTCCACGTCGTAATCGCCCCATACGGCCAGACTGCGTCCCTCGTCCAGCCCCCGGGCCAGGGTCTCGGCGGCCTCGGTCAGCCCGGGCACCTCGGCGGGGTTGGCCATATGCCGGAGCAACGGACTCAAAAAACGGTCCATCTCGCCCACGTCGGACAATCCCCGGTTCCAGAGAATCTCCACAATAAGCGGCGATACGTTCAGTTCCTCGGCCATGGCCGCCGTCGACGACGGAGCAGCCCCCTCATTGCGGGGTTTCCAGATGCAAGGCAATATTTGATCCCTATGTTCAGAAAAGCACGTTAACGAATTGTTCGACGTCGTCCGAGTCGACAAGCTCCTCGGCGACTTCCAAAAGATCGTCCATGTCCACGTCCACGGCCTGGCAGAGCTCGTCCACGCGCTCCGCGTACGGCCCTTCCGGCTCGGCCACCGCATGAACCACGCAGTCCGCGAGACAGATCACGTTGGACTCGTTGGAATGCCCGGGCGACAGGTCCGGCGAATGGTGCCAGTTGACCGGTTCCACCAACACGGCGGGCAGGTCCCAGGAACGCAGCACCAGCGCGCCGATGACCGCGTGGTCCAGCCCCCAGTATTCCTCCTCGGCGTCGCTGTCGGCCAGCAGCTCGTTCTCGGCGAGCTCGCGGATGGCGGACCAGTCGTCGGGCCGTTTCAGGGCGGTGACCAGCTTGCCGAAATCGTGGAGCAGCCCGGAGGTGAAAAGACTGTCCGGCTTGCCCACATCGATCATGTCGGACAATTCCTTGGCCACCGTGGCGACCATGAACTGATGGGCCCAGTATCTCCCGAGGTCGAAATCCTCGGGCAAACCGTACTGCTTGGTCAGCCCGTCGATACCCAGCGCGAGAACGATGTTGCGGATTTCGGACATGCCCAGCACCGCGGCGGCCCGCGATACCGTCTGAATCTCGGCCTGAAGGCCGTAATAGGCGGAATTGGCCAGCCGCAGGATACGGGCGGTCAGGCCCTGATCCTTGCCCAAGGTCTCGCCAACCGCCTCAAGGGAAACCAAGCAGCCTTCGCCGGTCTGGACGAACAGCCGGCCCAGGATTTCCGGCGAAAACGGCAGGTCGCCGCGCATACGCGGAAGCTCCTGGAGGAAGCCCTGGATCTTGTCCTGGTTCATGAACACTCCTGCCCCGAGCGCTTCTTCAGCTCACCGGACCCCTTAATCCAGCTTGATGGGCGTGGAAGGGGCCGGTTTTTCCCCGCCAGCCGCATGGGTTTCGTCCTCTGGCCGGGAAGCGCGCCTCACTGCCGACACGTCCGGTCCATCGTCCTTGCCCACGTACCCCTTTTCCTGAAGAAAAGCCCAGAATTTCAGGCTCGCCTCCAGACCCGGATTCAGCTCCAGACTCTTGAGCAGGTACTTCCTGCACCCCTCGATGTTTCCTTTCTCGAAGTAACAGCGGGCGATGTTGTGATAGAGGTGCTCGTCGTTCTGGACCAGTTGTTCGGCCCGAAGATAATACTTGAGGGCCTGGTCGTACATCCTGTTCTTCCGCATGTTGATGCCGAAGTCGTTGAACAGGTGCTTGTGCTCGGCGTCGAAGGCGGCATCAAGGTCCACCAGACGCTCAAAAATATCATTGGCCTTGGCCTGATCGCCACGGTCGAGGTAGGTCAGCCCCAGGCCGAAATTGGCGCGGACGTTCTCCTCGTCGATGTCCATGGCCCGCTTGAACTCGAACTCGGCAGAATAGGCCGCGCCCCGTTCGCGATGCTTCTCGCCGCGGACGATAGCTCCGTCCAGCTCCTTCATGGCCGGATACACCGTGGAGACGTAGAACTCCGGCTCCGGATTGAACTTGGTCAGGAAATCTTCGCGGGGAACGGACCGCTTCGGGCCGGAGGGCACGTAATTGCGGTTCAGGGGCTGGACGGAAATTTCGCCGGATTCAAGCTCCTCGACGTCCCAGTAAGTCTTCTGGATCGTCTTGCGCTGCGTGGTCCCCGTGCCGACCCTGGCGACGGTCTGCGTGGAGAAAACGCCCTTGATCCTCTCCGCACCGTCGCGCACTATCTCGTGCCGCGTTCCGGCATCCTGCTCCCGATCGGCCATTCCTCGCTCCTATCGCGCCCGGCTCATCTCCTCGATGATAGCCCGAGCCGCTTCTTCGGGCCGCTCCGCCCTGGTGACGGGCCTGCCCACCACCAGGAAATCCGACCCGCTGCGCACTGCCCGCTCCGGAGTGACCACCCGCCGCTGATCCCCGGCCTCGGCCGAAGCCGGGCGAATGCCGGGGGTGAGGCAGGCGAACGAACTCCCGCAGGCCGCCTTGATCCGCTCCACTTCCAAACCGGAGCAGACCACTCCATTTAACCCATATTGCTTGGCTTTCACAGCCAGGTCAAGGGCCATCTCGGAAGGGTCGGGAGCGTTCTCGACGGGCAGGTCGCCCGCCGCCATGCTGGTCAGCATGGTCACGGCCAGGACCAGGGGAGGCGTCTGTCCGTGGACCACGCCCTCGGCGCAGCCCTCCATGGCCGCCCTGGCCATACGCTCCCCGCCCAGGGCGTGAATGTTGACCATGTCCGCGCCCAGCCGAACCGCCGAGCGCACCGCCCCCTGAACGGTATTGGGGATGTCGAAGAACTTCAGATCGAGGAAGACCTTGAACCCCAACTCCTTGAGGCCGGAGACCACCTTGGGGCCTTCGGCCGTGAACAACTCCAGCCCGACCTTCATCCATGGCGCTGCGCCCCGCAGGGCCCGGGCCATGGACAGGGCCGAATCAGCATCCCTGAAATCCAGGGCGACGACAAGCTCAGCCATTGTTTTCCCAGGTCTTCATGATGTTGTCGAGAATGCCGGGCCGAAGCGACGGCTTGCATTTTCCGGCCAGATAGACGGCCTTGAGTTCGTCATAAGCCTCTTCAAGGCTCTCGTTGACCACCCAGTAGTCAAACCACTCCGCCTGGGCCAGTTCGCCGGCGGCATTGGCCAGCCGCTTGGCGATGGACTCCTCCGAATCGGTGCCGCGTCCCTTCAACCGGCGGACCAGCTCCTCGCGGGACGGGGGCAGCAGAAAGACGAAAGTGCCCTTGTAAAAGGTCTTCCGGAGCTGTTTCGCGCCCTGCACGTCGATGTCGAAGAGCACGTCCTGGCCCTGGTGGAGCATCTCCTCCACCGGCTTGGTGGCCGTGCCGTAGAAGTTGCCGTGAACCTCGGCCCACTCGCAGAACGCGCCCCGGCTGCGCATGGCCACGAAGGTGTCGCGGGAGACGAAGTGGTACTCACGGCCGTCCTGCTCCTCGCCGCGCGGAGCGCGGGTGGTATAGGAGACCGAGAACCCGAAGTCCGGATACTCCTTGCGGAGCATGGAAATGAGCGTGCTCTTGCCTGTGCCGCTGGGCGCGCACACCACAAGGACCTGTCCCAGCCTGAATTTGGGATCGTCCAGAACCACCTAGTCCCCCTCGTCCGCGCTGAATCGCTGCCCGATGGTCTCGGCCTGGATGGCGGAGAGGACAACGTGATTTGAATCGGTGACGATGATCGCCCGGGTCTTTCGGCCCTGGGTGGCGTCGATGAGCCGTCCTTCGGCACGGGCGTCCTCACGCAACCGCCGCATGGGCGCGCTGGTCGGGTTGACGATGGAGATGACCCGATCCAGCACCACGAAATTTCCGAAACCGACGTTAAGTAATCCCTGTTTCTGCATGGCCACCTACTCGATGTTTTGCACCTGTTCGCGGCAACGTTCCAGCTCCGCCTTAAAATCGACCACCAACCGGCTGACCTCGGTGTCCTGCGCCTTGTTGCCGCAAGTGTTGATCTCGCGGAAGGTCTCCTGGACCAGGAAGTCGAGCTTCTTGCCCACATCGTCCTTCTCGGCCAGCACCTCGGCGAGGCGGTCCAGATGGGCGTCCAGACGGGTCAGCTCCTCGGACACGTCGAGCTTGTCCGTGAGGTAGGCCACTTCCTGGAGCATCCGATCTTCGGAGAACTCGGCGTTGGCCGATTCCAGCATGTCGATGATGCGCTGCCGCAGGCCGGCTTTCTTGGCCTCAAGGATATCCGGCACGCGATCGCGCACCTTCCCGGCCAGCTCGCGCAGGGTGGCGAAACGGGCCGTGAGGTCGGCCACCAGCGCGTCGCCCTCCACGGCGCGGGAATCAACCCAAGCGCGCAGGGCCGCTTCCAGCCCCCGGTTCAGGCTCTCGGCCAGTCCCGGATCGGGCTCGTTCCCATTGTCGCGCCAAAGGGACGGCATGGCCAGGACACGGTTGTAGTCCGGCGAGAACGTTTCACCCCGGCTGGCGGCCAGCTTCTCCATCTGGCGGAACATGGCCGCTGCCATGGTCTCGTTGAAGGACACGCCAAGCACTTCGGCGTCCAGGACCTCCAGGTTGAGGGAAACGTCCACGCGGCCGCGCGAGGCGTAGGTGCGGACCACCCGTTCCCAGCCGTTCTCCAGGGAGCGCAGGGAGCCGGGCATCCTCCATTTCACATCCAGAAACCGGCCGTTGACGCTTTTGATCTCCCAGACGTGGGTCCAGGCGTGCTCATTGGTCTCGAACCGGCCGAAGCCAGTCATGCTTACAGGCATATTCTTTTCCTTATGGTTGGAAGCCGCGAGTTACGCGAATCTATCACTTTTGCGGCTTGCTCAGCTTGTTTTTATACGACAGGCGCAGCTTTGTCAGCCGCGTTTTCATGGCCTCTCCCGCGTAATCCGGGAAGGTCCAGGGAAAATCCACCCAGTGTTTGCGCTGCCACATGAGGGTCAGGTCGGCCCATATGCCGTCCTTCAGATAGATGCGGTGCGAAAAATTCTTGCCCGTGGCCAGGACCAGGCTTTGCTGGGTAATGAAGCCGGGGTCCAGGTTGAACAGCCTCCAGCCGCCGCGGGCAAACCGCTGCTCCACGGAGTTGGTCCAGAGCTTGACGTCCGCCAGTTCGTCCAGGGGGCGCAGTTCGTCGAAGGCAAGCAACCGCCGCGTGATGGGCGCGCCCAATTCGGCGTCATAATACTCGGTCTCGGTGAAGGCGAACGCCTCCGAGGCGTCGAACGGGCCAAACCGCCCTTCGAGCTCGACGCTGACCCGGGGCCAAAAGGCGTCCCAGTCCGCGCTCAGCACGGAAATCACCAACAGGCCGGGTTCCGGAATCCTGGGCGTGCTCATGCGTCATCACCCCCGACAAGCTTCTCGACCACCACCACGCCCCTGTCCACACGCAAGGGCTTCGCGCGGACCAGCGAACGCGGCTCCGCTCCCGGCGGCTCCGCGAAACGGCAGGCCGCGTAAAACTCGGAAACGCCGCGTCCGCTCGCGTCCTGCACCAGGATGTCCAAATGCTCCAGCTCCAGGAGACGCTTCAGGAAAGCGGACTTCTTCCCGCTCACCAGCTTGCGCAACCGGGCCGCCCGCTCCTTGCGCACCGGCACGTCCACCGCACCGGGCAGCGCCGCCGCCCGGGTGCCGGGCCGCTCGGAGTAGGGAAAAACATGGCCGTAGGTCAGCGGCAGCGCACGGCACAGCTCCATGGTATTCTGGAACTGCGCCTCGGTTTCGCCGGGAAATCCGGTAATGAGGTCCGCGCCCAGTCCCATGACGGGCCAGAACGCCCTCAGCCGCTCCATGAATTCAACGGCGGAATGCGGGGAGTAATGACCGCGCCCCATGGCCTTGAGCACATCGGGATCGCCGCTCTGGAGGGAAAGATGAAGCTGCGGGCAGACCAACCGCGAACGCCCGAGCACATCCAGCGCCTTGTCGGTGAGTTGCCCCGGCTCCACGGAGGAGATGCGCAAGCGCGCCCGTCCGGCCCAATCGAGGGCAAAGGCCGATTCAAGACGGGCCACCAAGTCCCAGAAGTCCGGTTTCCCGTCCAGATCGCGTCCGTAATGGCGCAGATTGATGCCGCTCAGTATCAATTCGCGGAACCCAGCCGCCAGCAGCCTGCCGACCTCGTCCTCCACCTCGCCCGCCGGACGGCTCACGGAACGTCCGCGCGTCAGGGGCACAATGCAATACGTGCAGAAATGGGAGCAACCGTCCTGCACCTTGACCACGGCCCTGGCACGGTCGTAGCCCTTGATGGAAAAAGGGGCGAACCGGGGCTTTTCCAGGCCGCTCTCCCCGCCTTCCGGCCCGTCCAGGAGCTGGGGCTTGTCCGCCTGGGCCACCACGCGGATCACGCCGGGAAGCTTGGCAAGTTCGTCGGGCAGGACCTGGGCCGCGCACCCGGTGATGATGATCCCGGCCTCGGGGTTGTCCCGATGAAAACGGCGCACGGCCTGACGCAGGTCGGCCACGGCGTTGGCGGTCACGGCGCAGGAGTTGACGAGAATAAGGTCGGCCTCGCGCGGATCATCCACCTCGCGGGCCTCCTGTCCGGCCCATGCTTCGGCGATGGAGCGGGTCTCGTACTGGTTGATTTTGCACCCCAGGGTGGCGGTGTGAAAGGTTGTCATGCTAGGATTCGGTTGTCCGGTTTGTAAAAAAGTTCATCAATGTTAGCCGAGGTGGAACCGATGAGGCAAACGAATACCGCTATCTCCCGTTCAGGCACCACATTCCGGGCCTTGAAAGCCCTGGCCGCGCTTCTGGGCGCCCTGCTCCTTTCGGGATGCCTTGGTTCCTCATTCGGCGTAGGAGTGGGCGTGGGCGGCGGCAGCGGGACACGCGTGGGTGTCGGCGTGGGCGCGGGCGCGACCTCCGTGGGAGTCGGCACGGGCGGATTCGGCGTTTCCCTGAACTCCTACGGCGATTTCCTGAACAACGGCCCGAACGAGGCCTATCTCAACAACAAGGCGGGAATCAAGCAGTTGAACGACGGAAATTTCGATGCGGCCCAAAAAATATTCACGGACACGCTCGAAAAATACCCCGACCTGCCCGACTCCACCTACTACCTCGGCCTGACGCTCATCTATCAGGGACAGCGCGAAGCCGGTTTCGGCCTGCTCAAGACCTACAGGGAACCCCTCTACTATCGCGCCACCAGCGCGGTGCAGCGCATGGCCGCCTACCTGGAGAAGAAGCCGGAACTGACCGCCGAAAAAATCCACAAGACCATGAACAAGGAACGGCGCGAGGGGTTCGACTGGGACCTCAGGGAACGGCTGGATAGGAACCGCGACACCTGGTAGCTACAACGCCTCCTCGATGATGCCGCCGCCCAGGACGGTCCCGGCCTCATCGTAAACCGCCGCCACCTGGCCCGGCGTGGGCCGGGTGTGCGTCTCCAGAAAATCGAAGAACAACCTGCCGCCGGTCAGCTTGGCCGTGGCGGGCTTGGCCTTCTGCCGGTAACGGGTCTGGACCATCACCGTTTCGGGCCAGGTCTCCACCGGGCACATGAGGTTGACCTGCCCGGCCACGCATCCCCTCGCGGCCAGATGCTCCCCGGGCCCGACGATCAGCGTGTTGGAGGCGACATGCTTGTCCAGCACGTAGAGCGGCTCCGACCAGGCTATGCCCAGCCCGCGCCGCTGGCCCTGGGTATGCCGCCACAGGCCCTGATGCTCGCCGATTATCCGCCCGTCCGGCAACGCAGCCGGGCCAGGGCCGGGCATGTCGCAACGGGAGGTCAGAAAATGTTGATAGTCGTCGTCCGGCACGAAGCAGATTTCCTGGCTCTCGGACGGCAACGGCGGGGTCAGCCCATGGGCGGCGAGAATGGCGGGCACATCCCGCTTGAAGGTCCTGGCAAGCGGAAACTCAGCCAGCCGCAGCTTCTCCGCCGGAACCATGGACAGGAAATAGCTCTGGTCCTTGGAAGCATCCTCGCCGCGCACCAGCATCCGCCCCTGCTCCCGTTCCTCCATCCGCACATAATGCCCGGTCGCCAGCCGCGCCGCCCCGAAGTTGCGCGCGGCGTCGAAAAGCACCCCGAACTTCATGCGCGGATTGCACATGGCGCACGGGTTGGGCGTCAGTCCGGCCTTGTACTCGGCCACGAAGGGCTTAATGACCCGATTATCAAAAGATTCGTGCAGGTCAAGGGCGTGGAAGGGCACACCGAGCGCGGCGCAGGCCCCGGTCATCCCGGCCACGACCCGTTCCCAGCCCGGATTCGGCGGAAGAAAATGCCCGTGCACGGCCATGATGTCCTCGCCCCGCTCCTTGAGCAGAACGAGCGCCAACAGGCTGTCCATGCCTCCCGATACGGCCACGGCTATGGTCATACGGCAGCCTCCGACGGCCGATGGGAACGGAAAGGACAATTCCCTGCACGGAATAGGCCCTTCGCCCGTCTCAAAGGCCGCATCCCCTCTTCCCGCCCATTTTCATCGGGCGCGAGACGCGCGGAAAAAACGGATAAAACACAGATTGCACACGACACCACAAGCCACCTTACCATAGAAGCAATACGGAAAAAAGCCGGTCGCGGGCAACCGCCCGCGACCGGCTTCGCGTCAATCAACTGTCGGCTACAGCTCCGGCATGGACAGGGGCGGCAGCGCCCGCTCCAACCGTTCGGCCACCGAAAGCATGTCCGCCTCGCTGAAGGCCGGGCCCATGAGCTGGAGCCCAACGGGCATGGCGGAATCCCTGCCCAGCCCGACGGGCAGCGACATGGCCGGGATACCGGCGAGGTTGGCGGAAATGGTGAAGATGTCCATGAGGTACATCTGCAACGGATCGGCCTTGTCGCCCTTGGTGAAGGCCGTGGTCGGGCAGACCGGTCCGGCGATGAAATCGCACTGGGTGAACGCCTTTTCAAAGTCCCCGCGCAGGAGGCGGCGGACCTTGGCGGCCTTGTTGTAGTAAGCGTCGTAGTAGCCGCTGGAAAGCACGTAGGTCCCCATGATGATACGCCGCTGCACCTCGTCGCCGAACCCTTCGGTGCGGCTGGAGGTGTACATGTCGATGAGCTCCTCGGCCTTCTTGTTGCGATGGCCGAAGCGCACGCCGTCGAACCGCGACAGGTTGGACGAGGCCTCGGCCATGGCGATGATGTAATAGGTGGCGATGGCGTACTCGGTCAGGGCCAGCTTGACCGGCACGGTCTCGGCCCCGAGCTTCTCCATTTCGGCCACGGCGTTCGCGCACGCCTCCTTGACCTCGTCGTCCAGCCCCTCGCCCCAGTATTCCTCCGGCAGGCCGATCCTCACGCCCTTCAGGTCGTCGCGGCCCAATGCCGCGAGATAGTCGGGAACCTCGACATCCACCGAGGTGGAGTCCTTGGGATCGTGCCCGGCCATGACCTGGAGCAGGCGGGCGGCGTCCTCCACCGACCGGGTCATGGGACCGATCTGGTCGAGGGACGAGCCGTAGGCGATAAGCCCGAAACGGGAAATGCGCCCGTAGGTGGGCTTCAATCCCACGATGCCGCAGAAGGACGACGGAGTGCGGATGGAACCGCCGGTGTCCGTGCCGAGCGCGCCGAAGCACTGCCCCGCCGCCACCGTGGCACCCGAGCCGCCGGACGAGCCGCCGGGCACCCGCGAGACGTCCCACGGGTTGGCGGTTGCGAAGAAGGCCGAGTTTTCCGTGGAAGAGCCCATGGCGAACTCGTCCATGTTGGCCTTGCCTATGAAGACGGCCCCGGCTTCCTTGAGCTTGGCGACGGCCGTGGCGTCATAGAAAGGCACGAAATTTTCGAGAATCCTGGACCCGCAGGTGGTCTTCACTCCCTTGGAGGCCAGCAGGTCCTTGAGCACGACGGGCACGCCCCACAACGGCTTGGACGCGTCGGGACCGGCCGCGTCCATGGCCTCGGCCTCCTTCATCGCCTCTTCGCCCATGACCGTGATGAGCGCCTTGACCTTGGGCTCGGTCGCCTCGATGCGGTCCAGGCAGTGCTTGACCACCTCGACAACCTTGATTTCACCGGACTGAAGCAGCGCAGCAATCTCGGAGAGGGTCTTCGTATACAGTTCAGACATTAATCAATCCTGAATGATATCAAAATATTAAACAATGCGAGGAACAATGAAGAACTGGCCGTCCTGCTTGGGGGCATTGGCCAGGATTTCCTCGCGCGCGTAGTCCTTGCGCACCTCGTCCCGGCGCAGCACCGTGGTGTGATTGACCGGGCTGTACAGGGGCTCCACCGCGTCAGTGTCGAGCTCGCCCAGCTTGTCCATGTAGGCGAGGATGTCGCCGAGTTGTCCGGCGAACAGTTCAAGCTTGTCCTCGGGCAGGTCGAGCCGGGAGAGGCGGGCGACCTTGGCCACTTCTTGGGGACTGATCTTCATGGGATTCTCCTTTATGGGTCAAGCCGACCGGCGGGTCGGCTAGCGGTCGGGATTGGAGACGGCTTTGCCCTCTTCCATCAACCGCTTTTCGTAATTTTCCATGCGCTTCTCGCGACGGGCCTGGGCCCTGGCGATGCGCTCGGCGAGCTTGTCTGGTTCCACTATCCGCTTGCCGTTGCTGGCCGGGGTGAACAGGTACAAATCCTGGCTGGCCATGCCGTTCCCGTCCCAGGTCATGGGAGCCATGCTGAACTCCATGTCGGCGGCCTTGCCGATGCGGCCGTTGACCAGATCGCTGTCCCAGGAAGCGGGCAGGGAACCGAGTCGGCCGGCAAAGCGCAGGAAGTCGTAACCCAAGGCGACCCAAAAGTCGGCCTGTCCGAGTCCTTCCTCGGTCAGGGCCGTCTGCAAAGCCTTGCCGCCATCGGAGTCGCCCCACCACGCGCCGGGGCAAACCGCCAGCCGATAGTAGTGCTCGTCCACGTCCTTGGCCTCATCGAGGACGCGGCTCCACAGGCCGGGGCCGAGGAAGACCAGTTGGTCGCCCTCGTAGAAAAAGAAGTTCGGCAACAGCGTCTGGGCCTGCTGCCAGCCGTCGGGGATGAACACTGCCCCGAAATCCGGCATGGGCAAGGGAACGTCCTTGTTGTTGCTGAAATTGGAGGGCACGTTCAGCAGCTTGCCCACGCGACCGGTCCACTGCTTGAGTTCGCGCGGCGGATAGGACTGCATCCCCTTGATCTGCCCGCCGAGAGGCGCGGCCTCCTGGTAGAAGGTCTGGGCCATGGTACGGCCGAATTTCTCTTCGGGGTAGAAAATGGCGAGATCGGTGATGCCGAGTCTGTCCACGGTCAGCCGGACCAGGCTGCGGACCTCGTCATTATGACTGGTGAAGAACCGCCAGGCGTCCTTTCCCTCGGTCAGATCGCCCAGGGAGGACAGGAAGGCGAACACGGCCCGCCGCTTAAGCACCCCCGCGGCCGGGGACTCGGGGGCGTAGAAACGCTTGAAGGCATCGACGCGCAAAGGGCCGCCGACCACGGTAAAATGGGAGGGCAGGTTGGCAAGCCGCGTCTCCCAGCCGGGAGCCTCGGTATTGATGACCTTGAGTTCCACGTCCACGCCTTCCTGGGCCAGTTGCCACTGGGCCAGCCCGGCGCCGCGCAAAATTTTGACGCCCACCTTGGCGTAAGGCCCGGTCACGGGCAGGGCAAGGGCCAGCCCGATGCGCGGCAGTCCGAAGCGGGCCTCCAGGTCGGCCAGCCTGTCCTGCAACGGGGCGAGGTCGGCCAGTTCGCCGGAAGCGGCCAGATCGCGCAGGGTGCGCCAGGACGCGGACCACGCTCCGGGCTCGGACGCCTTGCGCGCGCCCAGCTCGAATGCCGTCAGGGCATAGGGGAACCGCCACTGGTTGGCCGGGGTGACAGCCGTGGCCAGACGGCCCAGCTCAACATCGTCCATGTCGGACAGCCGCCGGGAAAATTCCTGCTCGAACTGCGACCGGGCGTGATCGTCGGGGGCCTGGGCATAGAACCTGCCCAGCACGTCCATGGCCTGTTCGGAGTTGTCATGGCTCCGGAAATATTCACCGTACCACAACGCCACCACCTGCCGGGTCTCCCACGGCACGGTGGAGCTGCCGAGCACCCACTGCAAATGATTGTTCAGCCGCTCGGTCTTGCCCAGGGCGGCCATGGAGTCGAGATAGAGCCGCTCCCAGTCCGCGCGCTCCAGAGCCGTGGTGTCCAGGTTGGCCCATTGCTCCAGGGCGATGCGCGCCTGATGGTAATGATTGTTGCGCGAAGCGGCCTCGGCCAGGCGGGAGTAGACCGTGGGCAGTTCGCTGCGGACCAGGTCCTTCCGCTCAAGCGCGGCGGCGTAGTACAGCTCGACGGCTTCCCAGCGTTCGCCCCGCCATGCGGCGTCGGCTTCCACCAGGAGATTGGGCGTGGACAGCATGTCGGCGCTCTTGACGGGCGGCGTCATGGGCGCGCAGCCCCAGGCGAGAAGCGCGATCAACAACAGGGCGGCAAGTATCTTGACGGTATATGCGGTATGTTTCATGGGGACGGCTTGGTGGCTTGGCGGTTCGGCTCCCGACATAGACCGGGGCCAGATAAAAAAACCCGGCCCGCAATACTGCGGACCGGGTAATGCTATACTTCGCTTGGCCTGTGAAGGCAAGCCGAACTACTTGACTTCGGTGTAGTCGGCGTCCACGACGTCGTCGTCATCCTTGGCCGAGGAACCGGCTTCGGCTCCGGCCGCGCCTGCCGCAGCGCCGGGATTGGCGTTGGCGGCGTTCTGCTGGGCGTAGAGCTGTTCGGCCAGCTTGTGCGAGGCCTGGGCCAGTTCGTCGGCCCTGGCCTTGATCTGATCGGCGTCGTCGGCTTCGAGAGCCTTCTTGACGGCCTCGATCTTGCCTTCGATGTCCGCCTTCAGGGCCGGGTCGACCTTGTCGCCGAGGTCGCGCAGGGACTTCTCGGAGGTGTAGACCAGGGTATCGGCCTGGTTGCGCGCCTCGATGAGCTGCTGCTTCTTCTTGTCCTCGTCGGCATGGGCCTCGGCGTCCTTGACCATCTGGTTGATCTCGTCCTCGGACAGACCCGAGCTGGCCGTGATCTGGATGGACTGCTCATGGCCGGTGCCAAGATCCTTGGCTCCGACGTGCACGATGCCGTTGGCGTCGATGTCGAAGGAGACCTCGATCTGCGGCACGCCGCGAGGCGCCGGCGGAATGCCGGTCAGCTCGAAGTTGCCGAGCAGCTTGTTGTCGGCGCACATGGGCCGCTCGCCCTGGAAGACCCGGATGGACACGGACGGCTGATTGTCGGCCGCGGTGGTGAACACCTGAGACTTCTTGGTCGGGATGGTCGTGTTGCGCTCGATCAGGTGCGTCATCACGCCGCCCATGGTTTCAATACCCAGAGACAGCGGGGTCACATCGAGGAGCAGGACGTCCTTGACGTCGCCCGCCAGGATGCCGCCCTGAATGGCCGCGCCCATGGCGACGACCTCGTCCGGGTTCACGGAGCGGTTGGGCTCCTTGCCGAAGAAGGACTTAACCTTCTCCTGGACCAGAGGCATACGGGTCATGCCGCCCACGAGGATGACCTCGTCGATGTCGGCGGCGGACAGACCGGCGTCCTTGAGGGCCTTCCTGCACGGTCCGACGGTCCGGTCGACCAGGTCCTCGACGAGCTTTTCGAGCTTGCCGCGGCTGATCTTGACCATCATGTGCTTGGGGCCGTTCTGGTCGGCCGTGATGAACGGCAGGTTGACCTCGGTCTCGACGGAGGAGGACAGCTCGTGCTTGGCCTTCTCCGCGGCTTCCTTCAAGCGTTGCAGGGCCATACGGTCCTTGGACAGATCGATGCCGTTTTCCTTCTTGAACTCGTCCACCAGGTACTCGATAATCCGATGGTCGAAGTCCTCGCCGCCCAGGAAGGTGTCGCCGTTGGTGGCGCGCACTTCGACGACGTTGTCGCCCACTTCCAGGATGGAGATATCGAACGTGCCGCCGCCGAGGTCGAAGACCGCGATCTTCTCGTTGGCCTTCTTGTCGAAGCCGTAGGCCAGCGACGCGGCGGTGGGCTCGTTGATGATGCGCTTGACCTCAAGACCGGCGATCTTGCCCGCGTCCTTGGTGGCCTGGCGCTGCGAATCGTTGAAGTACGCCGGAACGGTGATGACGGCCTCGGTGACGGGCTCGCCAAGGTAGGTTTCGGCATCCTTTTTCAGCTTCTGCAGGATCATGGCGGAGACTTCGGGCGGAGAATACTTCTTGCCGCCGATCTCGACCCATGCATCGTTGCCGTTGCCCGCGACGATCTTGTAGGGGCAATGCTCGCGCCACTTGTTCACCTCGGGAGCATCCGAGGAGCGGCCCATGAGCCGCTTGATGGCGAAGACCGTCTTTTCGGGGTTGGTCACGGCCTGACGCTTGGCGATGTCGCCCACAAGCCGTTCTTTATCGGTGAAACCCACTACGGACGGAGTAGTCCGGCCGCCTTCGGGGTTGGTGATGCATTTCGGGTCCTTGCCCTCCATGACGTAAACACAGGAGTTGGTGGTTCCGAGGTCGATCCCTATGATCTTACCCATATTATGTCCTCCTAGATATGAAAGTCGTATTCGACGTAAATTTTCGTTACTTTCTTCAATAATCACGCGTCAGCCCTTGTAAAGGCCGAGGCGTCAAAAAATCTACACCTTGTTGACCATGACCTTGGCCGGGCGAAGCAGGCGTCCTTTCAGGCGATAGCCGTTCTGGACCACCTGTGCGACCTGGTTGTCGGCCAGCGAAGGCTCTTCCACGGTGCCGACGGCCTCGTGGATTTCGGGGTCGAACTCGATGCCGACGCCCGCCTGCACGGCCTCCAGACCGTGGTTCTTGACCGCGCCCAAAAAGAGCTTGCGGGTCATGTCCACGCCGACCATGAAATTCCTGCACTCGGGAGAAAGGTTGTCGGTGTGGGCCAGAGCCAGGTCCAGGTTGTCGAGGACGGGCAGCAGGTCGGCCAGAATGGACTCGCCCGCGTACTTTCTGAGTTCCTCGGCCTCCCGGAACAGCCTCTTCTTGACGTTCTCGGAGTCGGCCAGGGCGCGCAGCCGGATGGCTTCGGCCTCCTTGAACACGTCACATTCAGGACAAACCGACTCCTTGCACAGCGCGGTCAGCTCTTCCTTGCTCAGAGACACCTCCGCCTGCTCCTCGGCGGGCTCGTTCTCAACCCGGCCATTGGGAGCCTGCTCCTCGGGGTCCTGTTCCTCGAATATCCGGCCCTCATCGTCATACAGACCGTTAATGGGCACTTCGTTTTTGTTTTTAGCCATGAAATCAATTCCTTGAGAAGCGGATTATGTAATGAAAAGGCTCGCGGGGAGCGAGACCTGAGGGGAAAATAAGCATGGGGATAAGGTTGTCAATAACCGGGATGACAAGAAAAAAAGTTCCGGGCGCTTGCGCGGCTGAAGATCAGATGCGGAACTCTCCGTTCTCGTAGATCAGCCTGGGGCTGCCGTCCGCGAGCCAGGCGGTGACGCGCTTGGGCTGAGTGTTGACCAGGTCCCAATGCATGTCCGAGGAATTGAAGCCGAGCTCGTACTCCAGCTCCGGCGTGAGCAGTTCGGGCGGCCCAGAGAAACTCTCCAGCACCGAACCGCCCAGTGCGATATGGCAGTTGCCGTGCTCCCCTCCGAAATTCTCGTCCAAAAGTGTGTGGGCCATGAACCTGTCCACGCGGGAGAAGCGCCTGTCGGTCAGGGAAAACTCCCCCACCCTGCGCGCGCCGGCGTCCGAATAGAGCTGCTGCTGGACGAACACCTGTCCGCGTCCGGCCTCCACGCGGGAGGCGACGCCCCCGGAGAAGTCCAGGGCCATGCCCGCGACCAGGTGCCCGTAGCGCAAAGTAGGCTGGTCCGCGTAATAGGTTCCGTCCACCTTGCGCGCGTCCGGGGCCACGTAGATTTCGTAGCCCGGGATGTTTGCGCCGTTCACGCCCACGAAACGGCGGTTGTCGCCGATGCCCACGGAGAGATCGACGTCCTCGGACTCGACTTTGACGCTGCGGATGGCCATGGCGTCGAGCCAGGCGCAGACCTCGCCAGCCTCCCGTTTCAACCGCCGCCATTCGGCGACGGGATCGGGCATGTTCAGCCAGCAGGCGCGTTTCAAGGCGTATGCGTACTCATCCAGCGTCATGCCCGCTCCTGCGGCCAGGGCTTCGGTGGGATAGAGGCAGGTGGTCCACCCCATGCTTCCGGACTGCCTGCGCCGTTGCAGGATGCGCCGATGAAGCGCATCGGCCCGCCTCGCCTCCGCGATGGTGCGCGGGTCCACCGTCTGGAGATAGGTCAACTCCTCCGGGGCGATGATATTGATGACCCCGCCGATTTGGGAATACAACTCGGCCAGGCCGGGCTGCTGGAAGAGAAGCTGGCCGAAGCTGGAATTGAGATACCGCTCCATCTCCATGTACGGGGTGGGCTGGGCCATGGCCACCGGCATGAGGTGCATGTCCATGAGCCGCGAATAGACCGCCTCGGCCAGGGCCAGTCCCGGGATGTCGTAGCGAATGAGAACCGCCTCGCTGTTGCGCAGGGGACTTTCCCTGGATTCGTTCAAGGCCCAGGTAAGGACCTCGGCGTAATTCTCCATGTCGGTCTGATCGTACAGCGGCACACGGGCTCCTCTGGTTCGCGCCGCGAATCGGGCGGTGCGCAAGGATAGCCAATCCGGGGCTGCCGGGGCAACCGTTTTCACGACGAACGCGCCCGCGCCGCTTTACTTCGCGACAGGGTGGTCGTACACCGGACCCATGCCCGTACTGCCCATCCCCGATTATCGGCCGCCCTTCCCGTTCGCCTCGGGCCATCTGGCCACCCTGTACCCGCCGCTCTTCCGGCTCGCGCCCCTGACCGCGCCCGAAACCGAGCGCGTAGAGCTGGCGGACTCGGACTTCCTGGACCTGGACTGGCACCGCTCTCGCACCGGCGAGAGCAACAGGCTGGTCATCGTCAGCCACGGCCTTGAAGGCGACTCCCGGCGCAAATACGTCCTCGGCATGGCGGTCATGGCCAACAAGGCGGGCTGGGACGCCGCCTGCTGGACCCAACGCGGCTGCGGCGAGGAGCCCAACCGGCTGCCTCGCTCCTACCACTCAGGCGAGACCGGCGACCTGCATGAGATCATCCTCCACTGCCTGTCCACGGGCAAATACGACAAGGTGGTCCTCATCGGTTTTTCCATGGGCGGCAACCAGACCCTCAAATACCTGGGCGAGAACCCCGGCCGGGTGCCCCGGGAAATCGCCGGGGCCATGGCCGTGTCCACGCCCTGCGACCTGAGCGGAGCCGAGCGGGTCATTTCGGCCCACCACGTCTATTTCGAATATTTCATGCGCGGCCTGCGCCGCAAGATGCGCGAAAAGGGAGAACGGTTCCCGGAGCTGGTGGACGCGTCCAAACTCAAAGGCGTCCGCACCCTGCGCGACTTCGACGACAGGTTCACCGCACCTCTCGGCGGCTTCGAGGACGCGGACGACTATTACGCCAAGGCGTCCTCCCTTCAATTCCTGCGGTCCATCCGGGTGCCGACCCTGCTGGTCAACGCCCAAAACGACCCGTTCCTGACGCCGTCCTGTTTCCCGGTGACCGAAGCCATGTCCAACCCGCACCTGTTCCTGGAAATACCCCTCCACGGTGGACACGTCGGTTTCGTCTCCAAAAACAGGGAAAACGTGTATTGGTCCGAGCGACGGGCCAAAGCGTTCCTGAGCGAAATTCCGGCCTGACGCCGCCCCGCCATCAACGAAAAAAGCCCGCGCACAGACCTGTGCTCGGGCTTTCATCGTTTTAAGAGGTGCGCCTAATTAAATCGGCACCGCTTCCTGACGGCCACCAGGGCCGCCAACGGGATCAGGGTGCCGAACACGCCGAGTACGCCGAGCACGTATGGCTTGTGGCTCCAATCCATGGAAATGAACTGCATGGACAGGGCCGCGATGAAAAATATCTCGAAAGTCAGGATTCCCGAGGCCGCGCCGACGTCCGTATCCACCTGGTCGAGAATCATGGAGTTGGAGATGGGCCGGGAAAACCCCACGCTGAGGGACATGCAGAACATGGGCAGGGCCAGGGTCAAGGGAGTGCGCCCGCCGAGGACGAACATCAGGACGGTGGACGCGAAAAGAAAAGCGAAGGTCGCGTAGAGCATACTCAACGGCTTGTAAGTGCCGACCAGCCGGGTGCAGATGAAGGACCCGAGCATGAAGCCCACGGCGTTGGCCCCGAAATAGATGCCGAATGCCTGCTCCGACAACCCCAGCTCGTTGATGTACATGTCCGCCGAACCGCCGATGAAGGCGAAATGGGGCAGGGACATGAGGGCGAACCCGGTCGCCAGGACCGTGAACGGCAGGTTCCGCAACACCAGGCGATACCGTCCGGCCACGGCCAGAAAACCGCCGCGCGTAAACTCGGTGAGCGGCTCCTTGAGACGAAGCACCCCGTACAGGCCGATCAGGGCCATACCGACCTGAACAATGAAAATCCAACGCCAGGAAGCGAATTTGAGCATCAGCCCGCCGATGGACGGAGCCATCATGGGGGCCAGGGCCATGATTACCCCAATATAGGCCAGAATCTTCTGCCGCTGCGCTCCGTCGTAGAGATCCTTGGACAAGGCCAGGGCCAGAGACGCCCCCGCCGCCGCGCCTGCGGCCTGCAAACAGCGGAACGCGAGCAGAAAGCCGATGGAGGGAGCCAGGGCGCAGCCGAAGGAGGCAACTATGAACAGGAGCAGCCCGCCGACGAGCACGGGCTTGCGCCCGAAACGGTCGGACAGGGGGCCGTGTATGAGCAGGAAGATGCTGAACACGCCCATGAACAGGACCATGGACAGGTTGGCCGTGGCATAGGTGATGCCCCACAATGCCTGCAATGTGGGAATGGCGGGCAGATACATATCGGTGGACAGCGGCGGAAAGGCCGCCAGCAAAGACAACAGAATCAGGTTCGGCATGTGCTCCCCAATAGAAAGTTGAAGGCGCAACTTTCTAAGAACATGCCCGGGATGTCAAGCGACATTTGCGACAGCCCCGGGCGGCCTGCCCCAAAAAGAAACCTACTACTCCCCGCTTTCGCGGCAGGACGTTGCGAAGCTAAAAATGGCCGCGACCAAGGCGCATACAAGGAATGCACGGGTGCGCCCCCTTGCCCCGCCGGAGGTGAAATCACCCGAGGATTGCCGCAACTCGGCTTTCAACGCCTGATTTACCTCTTCAAAAAGTTGAAGGAAAGTTCCAAAAAAAGGGCCGGCGTCCGTTCCCGGACACCGGCCTGTAGCGTCGGTTAATTCCAACTATGCGAAGACAAGCTCCCCGCCGCTCTCGTCCACGGTGACGGTATCGCCGTCGGACAGATCGCCCGCGATGAGCCGCTTGGCCAGAGGCGTCTCCAGGTTGTGCTTCAGGTAGCGGTGCAGAGGCCGCGCGCCGAAGGACGGGTCGTAGGCCGACTCGGCGATGAACGCCTTGGCCCGGTCGGTCAGGGCCAGCCCTATGTTGCGGTCCTCAAGCCTGGAACGCAGGCCGCTCACGAGCAGGTCGATGATGCCGATGAGCTGATCCTGGGTCAACGGCCGGAAGAGCACGGTCTCGTCGACACGGTTCAGGAACTCGGGCCTGAAGTGGCGGCGCAACACCTCACGCACCTGGTCTTCCACCCCGGGCTTGAATTCGCCGGAATCGTCGATGCCGTCGAGCATGAACTCGGCCCCGAGGTTGGAGGTCATGATGACGATGGTGTTCTTGAAGTCCACGGTCCGGCCATGGGAATCCGTCAGCCGCCCGTCGTCCAGAATCTGGAGGAGCACGTTGAACACGTCATGGTGCGCCTTCTCGATTTCGTCGAACAGGATGACCGAGTACGGCTTGCGGCGCACGGCCTCGGTCAATTGGCCGCCCTCGTCATAGCCCACATAGCCCGGAGGCGCGCCGATGAGCCGCGCCACGGTATGCTTCTCCATGTACTCGGACATGTCGATACGGATCATGTTGTCCTCGGTATCGAACAAAGCCGCGGCCAGGGTCTTGCAAAGCTCGGTCTTGCCCACGCCCGTGGGGCCGAGGAAGATGAACGAGCCGATGGGCCTGGTCGGGTCCTTGAGCCCGGCGCGGGCGCGGAGCACGGCGTCGGCAACGGCCTGGACGGCCTGGTCCTGGCCTATGACCCGCTCGTGCAGGGTGTCGGCCAGCCGAAGCAGCTTCTCGCGCTCCCCTTCCATAAGCCTCGTGACCGGGATGCCGGTCCACTTGGAGATAACCAGGGCGATATCGTCCGGGCCGACCTCTTCCTTGACCATGCGCGGGGCGTCGCCCTCGGCCAGGGACTCGTTGCGGTCGGCCAGTTCCTTCTCCAACTGGGGCAGCTTGCCGTATTCCAGCTCGGCGGCCCGGTTGTAATCCGGAATCCGCTTGGCTTCGTCGATCTCGCGGCGGGTGGCCTCGATCTCGCCCTTGATGGCGCGCAACCGCTCGATGGAAGACTTCTCGTTCTCCCACTGGGCAAGCATGGCGGCCTGGGATTCCTTGAGTTCGGCCAGCTTCTTCTCCAGATCGGCCAGCCGCTCGCGGGACGCCTTGTCGGACTCCCGCTTCAGGGCCTCGCGCTCGATCTCAAGCTGCATGACCTGCCGATTGACCGTGTCCAGCTCGAAGGGCTGGGAATCGATCTCCGTCCGAATCAGGGCGGCGGCTTCGTCGATAAGGTCGATGGCCTTGTCCGGAAGCTGCCTGTCGGTGATGTACCGGCTGGACAGAACGGCCGCCTCCACGATGGCTCCGTCGGCGATGCGCACGCCGTGGTGCACTTCGAACCGCTCGCGCAGTCCGCGCAGGATGGAGATGGTGTCCTCGACGGACGGCTCCTCTACAAGCACGGTCTGGAAACGGCGTTCGAGCGCCGGGTCCTTCTCGATGTACTTGCGGTATTCGTCCAACGTGGTCGCGCCGATGCAGTGCAGCTCGCCGCGCGCCAGCATGGGCTTCAGGATGTTGCTCGCGTCCATGGCCCCGTCGGTCTTGCCCGCGCCCACGATGGTATGCAGCTCATCAATGAACATGATGATCTGTCCGGCGGACTCGGCCACTTCCTTGAGCACGGCCTTGAGCCGCTCCTCGAACTCGCCGCGGTACTTGGCTCCGGCGATCAACGCGGACATATCGAGGGAGAAGACGGTCTTGTCCTTCAATCCCTCGGGCACGTCGCCCTTGACGATACGCTGGGCCAAGCCTTCGGCGATGGCGGTCTTGCCGACGCCCGCCTCACCGATGAGCACCGGATTGTTCTTGGTCCTTCGGGAAAGGATGCGGATGACGCGGCGAATCTCGCTGTCGCGGCCGATGACCGGATCGAGCTTGCCCGAACGGGCCTCCTCCACCAGGTCGCGGCCGTACTTCTTGAGCGATTCGTAGGTAGCCTCGGGGTTGTCCGAGGTCACGCGCTGCTTGCCGCGCACTTCCTCAAGCGCGGTCAGGACCTTGTTCTTGTCCAGGCCGAACTGCTTGTTGACCTTGCCCACGCCGGTGCTGGACGGCTCGTCCATGAGGACCACGAAAACGTGCTCCACGGAGACATACTCGTCCTTCATGCGTTTGCGCATGTCGTCGGCGGCCACAAGGGCCTTCTGCATACGCGGCGTGACCATGATCTGATCCGGGCGCGCGCCCGGGCCGCTCACTGACGGCATCCTTGCGATCTCGGCATCCACGGCGCCGAGATAGGCGTCCGGGGCCACGCCGAGCTTGCGCAGGATCTGGCCCGCAAGGCCGTTCTCCTGCGCCACCAGGGCGTGCATGAGATGTTCGCAGTCTATTTGCTGGTTCCCGCTCCGAATGGCCAGATTCTGGGCTTCGGACACGGCTTCCTGTGTTTTACGAGTAAACGTGTTGATATCCATATGATTACCTCCTCGCGAAATATATCGGTCAGACGAACCTTCTCAATTCCTCGACTTCGGTTTCGAGCTCTTCAACCCGTTCGAGCAGATCGACGATGATGGACCCGCCATAGACCGAGACTTCAAGGTCGCGGACCAGACGCATGAGCTTGTGGATGCGATACACGTCCTTGAGCCGGAACAGGTATTCCTCGGCCCCGGTCTTCTTGGGGCTGATCCAGCCGAGATCGACCAGCTCGCTCACTTCGGCGGGCTGGATGGCGGTCAACTGGACCAACTGCGCCCAGGCCACGTACTCACTGCGTTCGGGCAGATTAAGGCCCGGCAGATGCATCATCATTTCCTGCAATCTTTTCGTGGTCATCATCGTACCTCTAAAAACTTCTCGGCTTGAAGGCCGAAGTCTTCTGCAACTGTTCGAACAGGTCGCGCTCCTCGGCGGTAAGCCGCTCGGGGACCTGGATCATGATACGCACGTACTGGTCGCCCTTCTTGGCGCCCGAACCAAGGCCCCTGCCCTTGATGCGCAGCTTCTTGCCCGAGCCGATGCCCGGCGGAATCTTCATCTCCACGGCCCCGTCCAGGGTGGGGATGCGCGCGGTGGTACCGAGCGCCGCCTCCCAGGGAGCAAGGGGCAGATCGAGGATGACGTCGGATTCCGACACCTTGAACATGTGATGCGGCATAAGCCGTATCTTCAAATACAGGTCGCCCTTGGGGCCGCCGTTCATGCCGGGATTGCCCTGGCCCGCCAGACGAATCTTCTGGCCGTCCTTGATGCCCGCGGGCACCGTGACTTCCAGCGTCTTGGTGGTCATGCGCGGGTATCCGTCCGGCCCGGCGGTCTGCTCCTGCAGGGAAATGGACTTCTTGCCGCCCCGGTACGCCTCTTCAAGAGACAGTTCATAGGACGCCTCGGAATCCGCGCCCCTGCGCGGACGGGGCTGGTAGCCGCCGCCGAAATCGCCCTGCGAGAAGCCGCCCTGATGGAAGCCGCCGCGAAAACCGCCGCCCCCACCGCCGCCGAAGATGGTCTCGAAGAAGTCGGAGAAGCCTGCTCCCCCGCCTCCGAACCCTCCGCCTGAGCTGAAGTGGACATTCTCATAGCCCGGCGGCGGCTGGAAGTTCTGGCCATGCTCCCAGTTCGAGCCGAACTGGTCGTAAAGCTTACGCTTCTTTTCGTCCTTGAGGACTTCGTAGGCTTCGTTGATCTCCTTGAATTTGTTCTCGGCTTCCTTGTCGTTCGGATTGAGATCGGGATGGTACTTTCGGGCCAGCTTCTTGAAAGCCTTGCTGATCTCTTCCTTGGAAGCGGAACGCGGCACTCCGAGGAGTTTGTAATAATCTCTATATTCCATTAGAATTTTATCCCTTGGTGCTGACTATTTATAATTTCTCCAACGCCTACCTAAGGTAATATGCCTTTGCGGGGTGTCAAGACCGCAACGACGACAAAAAGACTATTTTCCACAGAGTTATCCACAAACATTTATAGGAGAAAACCATGCGTCGATCCACACCGTCCGCTCATTGCGCGCTGATTCTATGCCTGGCTCTCTCATCCATCGCCTGGACACCCTGGGGGGCCATCTACGGAAGCGCGCGCGATGAACGCAGCGTCGGCGACCAGGCCGCGGACAAACAAATTTCCCTGACCATTAAAACGGCCCTGGCGGACAAGGACTCGGCCCTGGCCCTCAAGGTCCACGTCTACTGTTTCCTGGGGCAGGTTTATCTGGTCGGCGCGATCAACGACAAGGGATTCCGGAGTTTTGCCGCAAAGACGGCGAAGGGCACATCCGGGGTGAAGAAAGTCACCCAACACTTCGTGGCCGAGACGGACACCACATCGGCCGACCTGGAGCTGACGGCCAAGGTACGCTCGGCGCTCATCGCCAACGGCGACTTGAGCTCCACGCAAATCGAACAGGAAGTCATGAACGGCGAAGTAGTCCTGATCGGCATGGTCAGGACCAAGGCGGACGCGGCCCTGGCCGTGAAGGTGGCCAAGTCCGTGCAAGGCGTGCGCAAGGTCACATCCTTCCTGATCCCCTCGAAATAGGGGCGGAAGATGGCCCGGCCGGGAGACCGGCGAAAAGAGGTCAGGCTGCCGAACGATGCGAAGCGGCGGGACGGCACTGGCCCCGATTGAGGGCGTCGACCAGGTCGCGGGCGGAGTTGACCGGCACGGTGAAACGCGTCGGGCACCGGCCCAACTCGGCGAGGGTGTGGGCGTCGGAACCGGCCACAGCGATCATGTCGTGCCCCGAGGCCAGTTGCAGGGCCTTTTCATTCTCCGCGTCGGAGTTGCGCCCGTTCCTGACCTCGGCGATACCGCACAGCCTCCGCTCGAAGACGGCCGGGTCCGCCGGACGCCAAACGCGGCACGGATGGGCCGCAACGGCCGCGCCGCCCAGCTCGCGCACCCGGGGGAGCAGCCTTTCCGCGGACAGTCCGGCGGGCAGCGTCCGAACATCTCCGAATACGAGGTAATCGCCCTGGTCCGTGGTGTACTCCATTCCCACGATCACAAGCAGCCCATCGGGCTGAAACCCCTCCCGGCATTGCGTCAGAATGGACATGGTGTCGTGATCGGTGATACACACGCCATCGAGTCCCTTCGCCCTGGCATGGGCAAGAATCTCGGACGGCTTGAGGACGCTGCACGGCGAACAGGTGGAGTGGACATGAAGGTCTATCAGCATATAGAACATACTACACCCGCAATCCGCCATGACAATGAGATTATATTAATGAGACACATCGTTTCCATCGGGCATCTCGATTGCAGGACCGGGGCCGTTCATGCCTGACGCCTGCATCCTCATCCTGCTCGACGGACTGGGCGACCGTTCCCACCCGGCCCTCGGCAACCGCACCCCGCTCCAGGCAGCGGCCACGCCCTGCATGGACCGGCTGGCTTCCCTGTCGGCCACCGGCCTGTACCACGCCACCCTTTTCGGCCAGCCCCTTCCCTCTGAGAACGCCCACTTCGCCCTGTTCGGCGGGCTGCCCGACGAATTTCCCGGCCGCGGCGCGCTGGAGGCGCTGGGCGCGGGCATCGACCTCGGCCCGGACGACGTGGCCCTGCTCGCCCATTTCGCCCATGTCGGGCCGGACGCCCACAACAATCTCATCCTGCTCCACGACAAATCGCCCATGGCCCAGGACGAAGCGGAAACTCTCTTCGCCGCCCTGCCTCCCTTCGAGCGCGACGGCGTGACCGCCACCCTCCATCCCGTGGGCGGACTCTTCGGCGTCCTTGTCCTGCGCGGCGTGGTTTCGCCCTTCGTCACGGACACCAACCCCATGGAGGATGGACGTCCGCTGCCCCGCCCCCTGCCGCTCCGGGACCACGCCGACGACCCGGCGGCCCGGCGCACGGCCGAATTCCTGACCGCGTACCTGTCCCGTGCACACCGCATCCTCGCAGAACTCCCTCTCAACCGAGAACGCGAACGCTCGGGGGGTATTCCGGCCAACGGCCTCGTCACACAGCGGGCCGGGAGGCTCAAGCCGTGCCCAACCCTGCGCGAACGATACGGGCTTCGGGGACTGTCCATCGCCACAGGAGTCATGTACGCCGGGCTGGCCCGGTTCACGGGCATGGATTTTCTCAAGGCCGACGACACCGGTGATCCGGGCGCGGACCTGGCCGCCCGGGTGCGGCTCGCCCTGGAGCGGGCGGGCGACTACGACTTCATCCACGTGCACACCAAGACCCCGGACCAGGCCGCACACGGCAAGTCTCCGGAAGCCAAGGTGCGGGTCATCGAATCCCTGGATCGAGGCCTCGCCGAGGTGGCGGACGACATCCTCGCCGATCCGCGCCTGCTCCTGGCGGTGACCGCCGACCACTCCACCCCGAGCAGCGGCGCGCTCATCCATTCGGGCGAGCCGGTGCCGCTCATGTTCGCGGGGGAAGGCGTACGCCGGGACGCGACCTCCGCGTTCGACGAAATAGCCGTGGCCGGAGGCGCGCTAGGCTGTATGCGGGGACGCGAATTCCTGTTCACGGTCCTCAACCATCTCGACCGCGCCCGCCTGGCCGGTATCCACGACACGCCCGATCCCGTTGAATACTGGCCGGGCGATCACCCACCGTTCACCCTTGATCCCCAGGAGTGACCATGCACCCGCTCGGTTTCATTCACGGACGTTTCCAGGTCCTGCACAACGACCACCTGGCCTACCTGCTGGCCGGGAAAAAACTGTGCGCCAGGCTGATAATCGGCGTGACCAACCCGGACGCGGCCACCACGCGAGACGAGGCCACCGACCCCGACCGGTCGGCCCGGGAGAACAATCCGCTCACTTACGAAGAGCGCAAGGCCATGATCGAAGCGGCCCTGGTGGAGGCCGGGGTGAACCGCCACGAATTCTCCGTGGTTCCCTTTCCCATCAACTGCCCGGACCTGCTCAAGGACCGCGCCCCGCGCGATGCGGTGTACTACCTGACCATCTACGACGACTGGGGCAGGGAAAAACTGCGGCGGTTCCAAAGCCTGGGCCTGACCACGCACGTCATGTGGGAGAGGAAGGAAAGCGAAAAGGGAATCAGCGGCACGGACGTGCGCGCGGCCATCCGCGACGGCCTGGAATGGCGCTCCATGGTGCCTCCGGCGGTCGCGTACCTGGTGAAGAAATGGCATCTCGCCGAGCGGCTGAGAGGAATGTGACCGCCCCTATGCGGAAGGCGGAGTCTCATTCTCAGGGTCGTAGTCCTTGGTATCGCGGTTGTAGCAGTATCGGCAATGACCGGGCCTGCGGAACCAGCGGATGAGGATGATGCCGGTGACGAATCCACCCACGTGCGCCCACCAGGCCACTTCCTCGGTGCCCGCCGCTGTTGCGTACACTCCGGAAAGAAGTTGCGTGACGAACCAGAATCCCAGGAACAGCGACGCCGGAATACGGAAGATGAAAGGGAAGAAAAAGACGGGAACCAGCGTCAGAACCCGTCCGTGCGGATATAGCACTATATACGCCCCCATAATACCGGCAACGGCCCCCGAAGCCCCCACCACGGGCATGGGCGAGGTCCGCTCGAAGGCCATGTGCATGGCCACGGCCGCCAGTCCGCAAAGCACATAGAAAAGCACGAACCAGCCGTGGCCGGTGACATCCTCGATGTTGTCCCCGAATATCCACAGCATCCACATGTTGAGGATGACGTGCAGCCAGCCCCCGTGCAGGAACATGTAGGTCAGAAACGGCCATCCCATGGTGTCCGGATAGCCTGCCCAGGCCGCCCAGCCCGGCTCGAAGAACCGCGCGGGGACCACTCCGAAAAGATGATAGACCCGGGCCAGGGACTGCGGCGGCAGATTCGCGACGAAAAGAAACACCAGGGCGTTCACCGCGATAATGGCCGCCACGGCGTAGGGCCGTGTCACGCGCGGCACATTGTCGCGAATGGGAATCACGCCTTGCCCCTCCCGGCGTCCAGCTCGGCGGCCAGTCCCGGCCAGAGGCCGCTCATCCAGTCGGCAAACTCACGGTTGCGCCGGTCCCAGGCGGCCGAAGCGGCCTCGTCCAGACGGCGAGCCCCGTCGGCCAGCTCGGCCAGCCCCTTGTCGTTGTCCACCACATGGCCGCAGGCGGCGAGCTTGTCGGCCTCGGGCCACTGCCAGGAGTCGAACACGGCCAGGGTCTCGGGCGAAAGACGCCGCAACTCGCGCAATTCACCCGTTCGCTTGGACTCGGGGCACCGTACTCCGGCCACGAGATCCACCATGCCGGACTTGTGCCAGCCGCCTTCCAGAAGCAGGGGAACCTCGGCATAGGCCACGGGTTCGTCTCGATGGGCCTTGAAGAACTCCTCGCACCGGTGCTGGACCATGGGGTGCACCATGTCCATGACTTCCCGGCGCACGGCCTCGGATTCCCGCATGGCCGTGAAAAGTCCCGGTTTGTCCACTCCGCCGCCGTCCAGGGTGTAGCGGCCGCCGTACCGCTGCCGGATCATGGCCGCGCCGTCGCCGCCCGGCCCATACAACTCGCCCACGCAATCGTCGGCGGAGAAGCAGGGCCGTCCCATGTCGCGCAACGCCCTGAGCAGAGCGGACTTGCCGCCGCCCGGCATCCCGACGATGCCCACCCGCAGGCATTCGCGCGGCAGCCCTGCCAACAGGGCGCAAAAGTCCTCGGGCGGCTCCTGCCAACGGGTGACGGGCTCGCCCGTTACCGGATGGGGAACCGAAAGATAGAAGGCGTGGAGCATCTGGCGCGGCGCCAGTCCGGCCAGCCGGTCGGACCGGCGGGACCATTCGGCGTTTTCGCGCGGGCCGTAGGCCGCGTCGCCCAGAAGCGGATGCCCGATGTGGGCCATGTGGACGCGAATCTGATGGGTTCGGCCCGTATGGATGCGCACGGCCGCCAGGGAGGCCAGGCCGCGCGGACCGGTCCAGAGCACACGGTACTCGCTGCGCGCCTCGCGTCCGCCCTTGGGCACGACGGCCATCAGGGTCTTGCGGCTGGGATGGCGTCCCATGGGCGCGTCGATGAACCCTTCCGCAGGCTCCGGACGCCCGTGAACAAGGGCCAGGTAAACCTTGAAGACGTTCCGTCCGGCGAAATCCTCGGACAGCTTCAGCCGGGCCGCCTCGTTCCTGGCCACGGCCATGAGCCCGGAGGTGTCCTTGTCCAGCCGATGGACAATGCCGGGCCGCTGTCCGTCCATGCCGCTGTTTTCCGCCGCGATGTCGGGCCAGCGGTGCAGCAGGTGGTTGACCAGGGTGGGCCCCGGCTCGCCGGGCGCGGGATGGGTGGTCAGTCCGGCGGGCTTGCAGACCACGAGCATGTCCTCGTCCTCGAAAACGGCCTCGATATCGCCCCGGACCGGCTCGGGCCGGACCTCGCCAGGTTCAGGACCGGCTGCCCCGATGGTCACGGTCTGACCTACGGCCAGCTTCTGTTTTCCCTTGGAAGCGGCTTCGCCGTCGACAAAAGCCAGGCCGGACTCGATCCAGCTCGTGATCCGCCCCCGGGAAATACCCTCTTCCGCCAGTTCGCGGCCCCAAAACTTGTCCAGCCGGATGCCCGCATCGGCGAGCGAAACGGTCCGTTCCCATTGCTGTTCGATTTTTTCTTGCGTCATGGTGTCCTTGATATACCGGGAATCATTGGAAAGCAAAATTCAATTTTGGTTTATACGCTAATCTGTCTAAAAATTCGCCCTTGACCCAACTTCTCCATCTGCGTAGAAAAAAGAAATTTGCGCAATTGAAACTTTCCTTAGATATTATAAGAACCCATTTACCAAAGAGAGGCGATTATGGCCTTACACCTGGTTGACCACCCGCTGATCCGGCACAAGGTAGGTCTGCTCCGTAGGCACGACATTTCCACCAGCCACTTCCGTACTCTGGCCAACGAGATCACCCGGCTGCTGACCTACGAGGCTACCAAGGATTTCGAAACCGAGAAGGCCACCATCAAGGGCTGGGCAGGCAACGTCGAAATCGACCGCATCAAGGGCAAGAAGGTCACCGTGGTACCCATCCTGCGCGCAGGCCTGGGCATGATGGACGGCGTATTCGACATGATCCCCGGCGCCAAGGCGTCCGTGGTCGGTTTCTACCGCAACGAGGAAACCCTGGAACCCGTCCAGTATTACGTCAAGCTCGCCAAGAACATCGACCAGCGCATGGCCCTCATCCTGGACCCCATGCTGGCCACCGGCGGCACCCTGAACGCCACCATCAAGCTGCTCAAGGAAGCGGGCTGCCAGTCCATCCGCGGCCTGTTCCTGTGCGCCGCACCCGAGGGCGTGGAGCGGATTCTGTCCGAGCATCCCGACGTGGACATCTACACGGCGGCGTTGGATGACCGACTCAACGACGTAGGATATATCATCCCCGGTCTCGGAGACGCGGGGGACAAGATATTCGGCACCAAGTAGGCAAAGGGCACGCTAAGAAGCGTGCCTTTTTTTGAGACCGTTGGGCAACACAGGAGTCGGGGGGCTCCGCAACCAAGAGAGAGGAGTTGGCAACAATGAGTGACGTTCATTCCACCGAGTACAATTTCAGACCGAAGGACGCGCTGCTGGGGGCGCAGATGCTCTTCGTGGCCTTCGGCGCGCTGGTTCTGGTGCCGATCCTGACGGGCATCGATTCCAACGTGGCCCTGTTCACGGCGGGCATAGGCACCCTGCTGTTCCAGGTGGTCACCAAAGGCAAGGTGCCGGTATTTCTGGCATCGTCCTTCGCCTTCCTTCCGCCGCTGTTCGCGGCCCAGCAAGGCGAGTTCACCTATCCCGAAATCATGTGCGGCCTGGTGGCCGCAGGCGTCCTGTATGTGGTCATCAGTCTGTGCATCCGCTTCTTCGGCGCGGGCTTCCTGCACAAGCTGCTGCCCCCCATCGTCACCGGCCCGGTCATCATGCTCATCGGCCTGATCCTCGCTCCCGTGGCAGTGAACATGGCCCTCGGACACAACGGCCAGGTCTGGCTTGAGCCGCAAATCCCCTCCATGATCGTGGCGGGTGTCGCGCTGCTGACCACCATCCTGATTTCCCTGCTCGGCAGGGGATGGCTCAAACTCGTTCCCATCCTGTGCGGCATCGTCGCGGGCTACGTCTGTTCCCTGATCCTTGACGCCACCGGCATGACCGCCTCCATGTACGATGCCTTCGTGGCCACGGCCGTCGACGGAAAAGTCGGCGGCATGGGTCTGGCTCCGTGGATGGACGGCACCCTGATATCCCTGGCTCCCGTGCAGAACGCGAAGCTCTTCGCCATGCCCAACTTCTCCATGCCCACCTGGAGCTGGGAAGCCGTCCTCTACGTGGTGCCCATCGCCATCGCTCCCGCAATCGAACACTTCGGCGACGTCCTGGCCATCGGCTCCATCTCCGGCAAGGACTACGTGAAAGACCCGGGCATCCAGAACACCATGCTCGGCGACGGCCTGGCCACCTCTCTGGCCTGTATGCTCGGCGGCCCGCCGAACACCACCTACTCCGAGGTTTCCGGCGCAGTGGCCCTGACCCGCGCCTTCAACCCCGCGATCATGACCTGGGCGGCCATCACCGCCATCCTGCTCGCCTTCGTGGGCAAACTCGGCGGTTTCCTCAACACCATCCCCATGCCGGTCATGGGCGGCATCATGCTGCTCCTCTTCGGCGCCATCACCGTCATCGGCCTGAACACCCTGGTCCGTTCCCAGCTCGACCTGCTCCTGCCGCGCAACATGATCATCGTGGCCATCATCATGGTCTTCGGTCTCGGCGGAATGGTCCTGAACATCGGCATCACCGACCTCAAGGGCATCGGCCTGGGTGCCATCGCGGGTGTGGTCCTCAACCTCATCCTCCCCTGCAAGGACTGCAACGAGGAAAACGACCCCGCCGAACTGTAATACGAATCCGAACACATCGCCCGGCCTCCGCGCTCGCGGTGGCCGGGCTTTTTCATGCCCGGAACTTAGGCCCGGATTCCCGGACGCGCCTTTCCGCCCTCTCCGGGATAATCATACGGTATGGGACCTATCTATCCCCCCCGCTTTCACGGCAGGACACCGCAGAGCGGAAAAACGCCCGCGCCAATAGCGCACACAGGGGATGCAAGGGTGCGACCCCTTGCCCGCCGGAGGCGAAATCAGCCGACTATTGCCGCAAAGCGGCTTTCAACACCTGATTTTCGCCTTCAGGAAGCTACAAACAAGTTCCCTACGGTATCCGTTGCCACATCTTTTCCGATGGACCATGCGTAGGTTAGCGGCTATCATGCAAAACTCAGGAGGAATGACCCATGCGCGAGACGGTGACCGGACTGGTCCTGACCTACAACGGCGAGCGGCTGCTCGAAAAATGCCTCAAGTCCCTCGATTTCTGCGACGAGCTGCTGGTGGTGGATTCCCAGTCCACGGACCGCACCCGCGAAATTGCGGAACAATGCGGCGCGCGGGTCATCGTCCGGCCGTGGCCCGGCCCGGTGGACCAGTTCAACTTCGCGCTCGGCGAGATCGGCACGGCCTGGGTCATATCCCTGGACCAGGACGAATACCTAACCGAAGAGCTTCGCCGCAACATTTTGAAAAACCTCGATAAAAAAGAACGGCTGGCCGGTTATTTCGTTCCCAGAAGCTCTTTCTATTTCAATAGATTCATGAAGCATTCCGGGTGGTATCCCGACTACCTGTTCCGCGTATTCCGATCCGGCGAGATGGAAGTCACGGCCTCTGGCGCGCATTATCATTTCGAACCGCGCGGCGAGAGCCGTAAGCTGTCCGGCGACATCCTCCATTACCCTTACGAGTCCTTCCGCCAACACATGGACAAGATCAACTACTACGCCGAGGAAGGGGCTGCCGCCCTCCGCGAGAAGGGAAGAAAGGGAGGGGTCTGGCGAGCGCTGCTCCATGCCAAGATGCGGTTCATCAAGCTCTACCTGCTCAAGCTCGGCTTTCTGGACGGCACAGCCGGATTATGCAATGCGCTGGCCGGATTCTACTACACCTTCCAGAAATACATCCGCGTGGAAGAGACCAAAAAATGGGGCGACGGATAAGCGAAATTTCATCCCCCTTCTTCAATAAAATTGTTCCGATATTTTTCCCTTTGTGCTAATCATTCCCAAGAAGAAATCACACCCTGTCTTTTGGAGGAATCATGGAATTTGATATTGCCCAAATCACCGCGACCTTGACCAATTACATAACCCAGTATGGTCTGCGCATACTCGTCGCCCTGCTCATATTCGTCATCGGACGAATCATCGCCAAGGGCGTCGCCAACGGGTCGCAACGCGTCATGCTCAAGGCCAAGGTCGATGAAACCCTCGCCTCGTTCCTGAGAAACATCATCTACTACGCCCTGATCGCGGCGGTGGTCATCGCGGCCCTCGGACAGGCGGGCATCAACGTGACGAGCTTCCTGGCCGTACT
Source organism: Desulfovibrio sp. Fe33 (assembly GCF_028532725.1). Lineage (NCBI taxonomy): Bacteria > Pseudomonadati > Thermodesulfobacteriota > Desulfovibrionia > Desulfovibrionales > Desulfovibrionaceae > Desulfovibrio > Desulfovibrio sp. Fe33. The sequence goes on along the minus strand of NZ_JAQKGU010000006.1, from coordinate 82,015 downwards.
CGGCGCCGCAGGCCTGGCCGTCGGCCTGGCGCTCAAGGACTCCCTGTCCAACTTCGCGGCGGGCGTCATGCTCATCCTGCTCAAGTTCTTCCGCAAGGGCGACTATGTCACTGCGGGCGGCGTGTCCGGAACCGTTACCGCCATCAACATCTTCAACACCGTGCTGACCACTCCGGACAACATGGTCATCACCGTGCCCAACTCCTCCATCCTCGGCGGAACCATCACCAACGTCACGGCCAACGACACCCGCCGGGTGGACATGGTGTTCGGCATCGGTTACGGCGACGACCTGCTCAAGGCCAAGAAGACCCTGGAGCGCATCGTATCCGAGGAACCTCGGGTCCTGACCGATCCCGCGCCGACCATCGAAGTATCCGAACTGGCCGACTCCTCGGTCAACTTCGTGGTCCGTCCGTGGTGCAAGACCTCCGACTACTGGGGCGTCTACTTCGCCCTGACTGAAAAGGTAAAGCTCGTCTTCGACCAGGAAGGCATCTCCATTCCCTTCCCCCAGCAGGACGTCCATATGTTCCCCGTTGGCAAGGAATAGACGCGGAACAACCGTTCTCTCGCAGAGATTCGCAAATGGCCCCGGCTCGGAAACGAGCCGGGGCTTCTTGTTGCAAAGACAACCGGACAAACACCTTGGATGCCCAAAGGGGAAAATCAGGTGTTGAAAGCCGCTTTGCGGCAATAGCCGGATGATTTCGCCTCCGGCGGGCAAGGGCTCGCACCCTTGCATCCCATACGAGCGCCTTCGGCGCGGGCTTTTCTTGCTCCGAGGGGGTATGCCGCGAAGGTCGGTAGGGGAATATGGTGGTTTCTAAAAAAGCAACTATCCGTTTCGCCCCATGGAGAGGGGAAAATCAGGTGTTGAAAGCCGCTTTGCGGCAATAGCCGAATGATTTCGCCTCCGGCGGGCAAGGGCTCGCACCCTTGCATCCCATGCGAGCGCCTTTGGCGCGGGCTTTTCCGGCTCCAAGGGGGTATGCCGCGAAGGTCGGGAGGGGAATATGGTGGTTTCTACAAAAAAAGGCTCCCGCAAGCGGGAGCCTTTTTCATTGATAATCTTGTCGCGCTACTGGGCGTCGATCCAGGCGTTGGCTTCCTTGACGTCGAGGGTGCCAACGTAAATCGCACGGCCCGAAATGGCCCCTTCGAGCCCCTTCCCTGACAACGGGTAGAGATTCTTGATGTCGTCGAGCGTATGTACGCCCCCGGCGGCGATGACGGGAACGGAGGTCTTGGAGCAGAGCGCGGACAGGGCATCGAAGTTGACGCCGGTCTGCATCCCGTCGCGGGCGATATCCGTATAGACGATGAAGCAGATTCCTTCGGCCTCGAGCCGAGGCAGAACGTCGTCGATGGTCAATCCGGCGTCTTCCACCCAACCCTTGGTCTTGAGCTTGCCGTCCACCGCGTCGAGGGAGACGCCGATGCGGCCGGGCAACGCCTTGCAAAGGTCGGAAAAAAGCTTCGGGTCCTCAAGGGCCATGGTCCCGATAATCAGGCGATGCACGCCCGCTTCGATATATTTTCGGGCCGTGGCGATATCGCGGATGCCGCCCCCGAGCTGGACCGGAATATCTATCTCGGAGCAGATGGCCTTGATGAGTTCGAAATTCTTGGGCACGCCCGAAAAGGCCCCGTCCAGGTCAACCACGTGGAGGTAGCGCGCGCCGAGGTCTTCCCAATAGCGCGCCTGGGCGACGGGGTCGGAGGCGAAGACGGTGACTTCGTCCTCCTTGCCCTGTGCAAGGCGGACACATTCACCATTCTTGATGTCGACAGCGGGAAAAAGAATCATAATCCGAGTTCCATGAGTTTTTCGTCCATGCCGTCCTGGGCCAGTCGGGTGGCGGTCACCCACTTGCCGCCCCGGGCAGCGTACTTCTTGGCGTTGTACAGGTTTTCCAACAGGGATTGCTGGGTCTCCTCGTAACGCGAGCGAATCATCCGTTCCTGGTTGACGTCGATAAGATAAAAATCGATGGCCACCGATGCCGGAACCTCGACGCCCATATCGCTGCCCACCCGTTCATGCCAGGTGGTCAGTTGGGGAACGAGCAGGTAGTCGGCCTGGATGCACTTGCCCACGCCGAGCCAATACTTCCAGGCGGAGACCTTGGGCTTGCCGGAATCCTCGAAGGCGACGACGTCCTCGCACTGCTTGACGGCGTCCGGCGTAATGTAATCGAAGACCTGATGCTTGTGCAGGGTATCGGCCAGGATCACGTTCAGCGTATCGATGGTCCCGGAGGGAGCAGGCTTGCCCTCTTCCTCAAGATAGCCCGCCAAGAGCTCCCAATTGTAGGTGGGATTGGTGAACCCGGCCACGGCCAGCTTGCCCTCGGGACGGGGCACGGCAGCGGTACGCGTCGACTTGCCGCAACCGGCCACGGTCAACAACGCAAGACAGAGCAGCGCCAGGACGGTAAAGACAGCGGAACGTTTCATCAGTCGAGACTCCCTTTGGTGCTGGAGACGCCCTTGCGGCCGATGGTGGTCGCATGAGCCAAAGCGAGCCCCAAGGCCTTGAAAGCCGCTTCCAGCAGATGGTGGCCGTTTTGGCCATACTCAAATTTGACGTGCAGGTTCATGCCTGCCTTGAATGCCAGGGACTTCAGGAATTCACGCCAGACGTCCTTCTCGTCGCCCGCGATGATGGGGGGCAGAAGCGCGTCGTCGTAGACGATATACGGACGGCCGGAAAGATCGACGACCACTTCGGCCAGCGCCTCGTCCATGGGAACCTTGACCGAAGCCACGCGGTTGATGCCCCGCTTGTCACCCAAGGCCTCATTAAGCGCCTGTCCCAGACAGAGGGCGATATCTTCGAGGCTGTGATGGGTGTCGATCTCCAAATCGCCCTTGCAGGTCAATTCCAGATCGAACCCCGCCCAGAAGGCGCACAGGGTCAGCATGTGATCGGCGAAACCGATGCCGGTATCGACCTTGACCAGCCCCTCGCCGTCAAGATTCAGGGTCAGCGTTATGTCCGTTTCCTTGGTGGTCCGAGCCACGGTGGCCTGGCGCATGGCGCACTCCTTTCCTGTAGAACGTAAGCGTCATCCCCATACATAGAGGAAAAGACTAGAAAAAGAAACAGGGCAGGCACCGGCTTTAACGATGCCCGCCCCGGGTTGGGCAATTACGCCGACTCCTTCCCTTCTCCCTCGGCAGCCGCGTCCAGCTCGGCCTGAGCCTTCGCTTCGGCCTCGGCCTGCTTCTGGAGATGACGTTTCTCCTTCTTGCCGAAGAAGAAGGCCACCCAGATGCCGACCTCGTAGAGGACGATCAGCGGCCCGGCCATGAGGCACTGCGTGAAGGGATCGGGCGGTGTCAGGACGGCCGATACGATAAAAGCGCACAGGATGGCGTACTTGCGCTTCTTGCGCAATCCGGTGGAAGACACCAGCCCCATCCTGGCCAGGAAGAAGATGAACAGCGGCAGCTCGAAAACCAAGCCGAAGGCGAATAGCAACTTGAGACAAAAACTCAAATATTCATTGAGCTTAGGCACAAATTGAATGCCTTCGTTGGAGAATCCTGCAAAGAAGTCGAAAGCATAGGGGAAGACCTGGAAGTACCCGAACAGCGCGCCGCCCGTGAAGAACAGCCCCGAGAACAGGGCCATGGGCACCATCCATTTACGCTCGTGGGAATACAGACCGGGCGCGATGAAGCCCCAAATCTGCGCGAACACGTAGGGGCTGACCAGGAACAGACCCGCCACAATGGATATCTTGATATGCGCGAAGAACGCTTCGGCCGGATAGGTGTACTGGAAGTGTCCTTCCGTGGCCACCGCCATGAGCGCCTTTTGCAGGGCGGCCATGAATATCTGCATCTGCTCGGGATGATTGAAGCCGTTGTCCGTCAGCATCTTCTGGAAGACCATGCCGAAATCCCGATAGAACTCGGGAGTGAGCAACGGGTTGGCCGCGGCCTGTTTCTGGAAGACGTCGACCATCGGCTGCATGAGGATGTCGAACATCTGCCCGGCAAAAGAGTAACAGGCGAGCATCCCAACGCCCACGGCGATAAAGGCTCGGGTCAGACGCGCGCGAAGCTCGCCGAGGTGGTCGAGAAGGGACATCTGCGCCCCTTCACCATCCTCAAGCGCCTCGTCCTCGGTATCCTCACCGTCTTCATCAGCCGCTTCTTCAGGCTCATCGTCGGGCTCATCGTCGGGCTCTTCGTCGGGCACGGCCGGAGCCGTGCCGTCGGCCGGGCCGTCCGTGCCGTCGCCACCGCCAGCGCCGTCCGCGTCGGGAACGGCCGCGCCCTCTTCGTCGGAGACTTCAGGCACGTCACCGGTCCCTTCGGAAGGCTCGGCGGAGGAGGATTCTTCCTCGTCCGCGCCTTCTCCGGAGGCTTCCGGCCGGTCGTCCAGAGAGCCGGACGCACCAGCGTCCTGCCCGGAATCGCCTGCGCCCTCCTCGGCGGAACCGACAAGCTCCTCATCCGTCAGAGAGGGGTCCTCGTCGGGTTCCACAGGGGTCTCGACAAGAGACTCCTCTTCAGGGCCTTTGACGTCGTCTTTATCGGAACGCATTCGACTTTAGGCCTTTTTCTCTGCGGACTCGGCGTCGGAAGCGGGAGCCGACTCGGCCTCGGCGGTCGTTTCGGCTTCTACGGGAGCAGCCTCTTCCTTGGCCTTTGCGGCCTTTCTGCGAGCCAACTCGGCGTCAACTTCCTTCTTGCGGGCCTCAGCCTCGGCCTTGGTGACTTCGTCATCCAGGGTCGACTTGACTTCGTTGCCGACGCGCTTGAACTCCGCCACGCCCTTGCCCAGCGACCTAAGCAGCTCGGGCAACTTCTGGGGGCCGATGACGATGAGCGCCACCACGCAGATAATCAATAACTCTGGTCCGCCTATTCCAAACATATGCTCACCTGAATATTCGGTTTAGTCTCTCGGATTATTCCCACTCAATGGTGCTCGGCGGCTTGGAGGAGATGTCCAGCACCACCCGGTTCACGCCCTTGACCTCACGGATGATCCGGTTGGACATGCGGGCCAGCAGCTCCGAGGGAAGCCGGGACCAATCCGCGGTCATGGCGTCGAGGGAATCGACGATGCGCAGCGCGATGACGTTTTCGTAGGTGCGGTCATCGCCCATGACGCCCACGGTCTTGAGCGGCAGGAGCACGGCGAAACCTTGCCAGACCTTGCGGTACCAGTCGGAGGCCAGCATCTCGTTCTGGACGATCTTGTCGGCCAGACGGAGGATTTGCAGCCGCTCCTCGTTGACTTCGCCGATGATGCGGATGGACAGACCCGGACCGGGGAAAGGCTGACGCCAGATGATATGTTCGGGCAGCCCCAGCTCGTAGGCGGCGCGGCGCACTTCGTCCTTGAACAGCTCGCGCAGCGGCTCCACCAGCTTGAGGTTCATCTTCTCGGGAAGGCCGCCCACGTTGTGGTGGGACTTGATGACCGCCGAGGGGCCCTTGAAGGATTCGGACTCGATGACATCCGGGTACAAGGTGCCCTGTCCCAGGAATTCAACGCCTTCGATGGCCTTGGCCTCGCGGTCGAAGACCTCGATAAACTTGTAGCCGATGAGCTTGCGCTTCTTTTCCGGGTCTTCCACGCCCTTGAGGTCGGCGAGGAATTCGTCGGAGGCGTCGACCATCTTGACGTTGAGGTCGAAATGCTCTGCCAGGAAGCCGATGACTTCCTCTCGTTCGCCCATGCGCAGCAGCCCGTTGTCCACGAAAATGCAGTGCAGATTCTTGCCGATGGCCCTGTGCAGCATGACGGCGGCCACGGTGGAATCGATGCCGCCGGACAGGCCGAGCACGACCTTGGCGTCGCCGACCTGCTCCTTGAGGGCCTCGATGGTCGTGTCGACGAAGGACGCCATGGACCAGGTGGCCTTGAGACCGGCGACCTTGAACAGGAAGTTCTGAATGATCAGAGCGCCGTCCGTGGTATGGGCCACTTCGGGGTGGAACTGAAGGGCGTAATATTTCCGCGCGGGATCGCCCATGGCGGCGAACTCGATGGAATCGGTCTTGCCCATGGGCAGGAAGCCCTCGGGCAGGGCCTCGACCCGGTCACCGTGGGACATCCAGACGGTCAGATCGTCCTTCTCGTCGACACCGTCGAACAGGACGCAATCGTTCTGGGCGGTAAACTGGGCGCGGCCGTACTCGCGGTCGGTGGACGCAACCACCTTGCCGCCGAGCTTGTGGGCCAAAAGCTGCATTCCATAGCAGATGCCCAGCACGGGAATGCCCATCTGGAGATATTCCATGTTCAGATCGGGGCAGCCGCCTTCCAGAACACTGGACGGGCCGCCGGACAGGATCAACGCCGAGGGCTTGAAGGCCTTGACCCGCTCGGGGTCCACGTTGCAGGGGTGAATCTCGGAATACACCCCGGCTTCGCGCACTCGGCGCGCGATCAGCTGAGTGAACTGACTGCCAAAATCAAGGATAAGTACTCTATTGTCGTGCATGAGTTTCTCTCTAATTCACAATGGGAAAAATGAAAAGGCGAATTAACGCTCCACCGCCGGGGGGCGGCGGTTAGCCGTCGCCCCGGTAGTTCGGAGATTCCTTGGTGATGGTCACGTCGTGGACGTGGGACTCGCGCAGACCGGCCGAGGATATCTGGACCAACTGCGCCTTCTCGAACAGTTCGTCGATATTGGCCGATCCGGTGTAACCCATGCCGGAACGCAGGCCGCCGATGAACTGGTACAGGGACTCGCCCACCTTGCCGCGATAGGGAACCCGCCCGACGATGCCCTCGGGCACGAGCTTCTTGGACTTCTCCTGGAAGTAACGGTCGGAGCTGCCCTTCTTCATGGCGTCGATGGAGCCCATGCCACGGTACTGCTTGTAGGTGCGGCCCTGGTACAGAATGGTTTCGCCCGGGGACTCCTCGGTGCCGGCCAGGACGGAACCCATCATGCAGGAGTTGGCGCCCACGGCCAACGCCTTGACCACGTCGCCGGAATACTTGATGCCGCCGTCGGCGATGATGCACTTTCCGGCCTCGCGGGCGGCCCTGCTGGCCTCCATGACCGCGGTGATCTGCGGCACGCCCACACCGGCGACGATGCGGGTGGTGCAGATGGAGCCGGGGCCGATGCCCACCTTGACGGTGTCGACGCCCGCCTCGATGAGGGCTTTGGCTCCCTCGTAGGTGGCGACGTTGCCGCCCACAAGCTGCAGCTCGGGGAAGGCGGCGCGGAGCTCGCGTGCGGACTTGAGGATATTCTCGGAGTGGCCGTGAGCCGAATCGAGGACCAGGAAGTCGGCGCCCGCGTGCAGCAGGGCCTCGGAGCGGGTCAGGCATTCCTTGCCGACGCCGATGGCCGCGCCGACGAGCAGCCGCCCGCGGCCGTCCTTGACAGCGTCGGGGTACTTGTTGTGCTTGTCGATGTCCTTGATGGTGATGAGACCTTTCAGGCGATTCTCCTCGTCCACGACAAGCAGCTTCTCGATGCGGTGCTGGTGCAGCTTGCGCTTGGCCTCTTCCTTGTCGATGCCTTCGGGCACGGTGACCAGGTTGCGGGACGTCATCAGTTCGGAAACCAGCGGCTTGTCGTCCTGGACGAAACGGATGTCGCGGTTGGTGATGATACCCACGAGGTGGTCGCCCTTGACGACAGGCAGGCCGGAAATGCGGTACTCGGTCATGATGGCCTTGACCTTGCCCAGATCGTCGTCGGGATGGACGGTGATGGGGTCGGAGATCATGCCGGACTCGGACTTCTTGACCCGGTCGATTTCGCGGGCCTGTTCGCGCACGGACATGTTCTTGTGGATGACACCCGCGCCGCCGTGACGGGCCATGGAGATGGCCATGCGGGACTCGGTGACGGTATCCATTGCCGCGGAGATCAGCGGAATGTTCAGTTTGATCTCTGGCGTGAGGTAGGAGGTAACGTCCACCGCGTTGGGCAGGACATTGGAATATCCCGGCAACAACAGGACATCGTCAAAGGTTAATGCTTTATCTAGTATTTTGCTCATGTCATTCCTCCAGAGCGTTTTAATGACTGTATATGACAAGGCCGAGCGTATCGCCCGGCCCCGGTGTGATCCATTATAGACCCAGGTAAGCCCGTTTCACCTGCTCGTTCGCGAGGAGCTTGTCGCAGGTGTCCGAGAGCACTACTCTCCCGTTTTCCATTACATACCCCCGATGGCCTATTTTCAGAGCCAGGTTTGCGTTCTGCTCCACCAGGAAGATGGTCGTATTGTTCTCGCTGTTGACCTTCTTGATGATCTCGAAGATCTGCTTGACCACCAACGGGGCCAACCCCATGGACGGTTCGTCCAGGAGCAGCAGCGCGGGACGTGCCATAAGAGCGCGGCCGATGGCAAGCATCTGCTGCTCGCCCCCGGACAGGGTGCCGCCCTGCTGCCTGCGCCGCCGGGCCAGGATCGGGAAAAGATCGAAGCAGTATTCGATGTCCCGTTTGATCTCGGCCTTGTTGTTGCGCATGAACGCGCCCATGTCGAGATTTTCCTGGACGGTCAGCTCGGGAAAAATCAGGCGGCCTTCCGGCACCTGGCATATGCCCTGGCTGACGATGGCGTTGGGCGCGAGCCTGGTGATGTCGTCGTCCTGATACAGGACCTGTCCGCTACGGGCCTGAACCACGCCGCAAATGGTCATCAGGGTGGTGGACTTGCCCGCGCCGTTGGCCCCGATCAGGGTGATTATCTCGCCCCTGTCGACGTGAAGATCGACGTCGTACAAGGCCTGAATGTTGCCGTAAAAACTGTTGACCTTTTTGAGTTCCAGCATCCTAGTCATCGTGTTCCTCCCCGAGGTAGGCCTTGATGACCTCCGGATTCGCCGCGATCTCCCGGGGCGTGCCGTCCGCGATCATCCGCCCGTAATCCAGGACGTAAATGCGGTCGGACATGGACATGACCATCTTCATGTCGTGCTCGATGAGCATGATGGAGATGTTGAACTGCTCGCGTATGCCGACGATGAGTTCTTCCAGGTCCCGGGTCTCCTGCGGGTTCATGCCCGCGGCGGGCTCGTCGAGAAGCAGGAGGAACGGGTCAGTGGCCAGCGCCCGGGCGATTTCCAGACGACGCTGCTTGCCGTAGGGCATATTCATGGCCAGCTCGTTGACGAACTCGGCCAGGCCGACCAGTTCCAGCAATTCGTAAGCCTTCTGGATGACGGCCTGCTCCTCGCGGCGTGTCGCCCGGTTGCGCGAAATGGCACCCCATATGGAGGACTTGGTCCGGCAATGGGTGCCGATCATGACGTTTTCGAGCGCGGTCATGGACGGGAACAGACGGATGTTCTGAAAGGTCCGGGCCATGCCCAGCTCAGTCACGATATTGGGTTTTTTGCCGTTGATCCGGCGGGAATGGCCGTCCGCGACGGGATCGATGATGACGTCTCCGGACGTGGGCGTGTAAATGCCGGTGATGCAGTTGAAGAAGGTGGTCTTCCCTGCGCCGTTGGGGCCGATGAGGGCCACGATTTCCCTGTCGTTGACCACGAGATCGACATCGTCCAGGGCGCGGATGCCCCCGAAGTCCTTGCTCACGGCGCTGACGTTCAAAACTGGATTAGTCATTGGCGGCCCCCGTCGCGGCAACCTTGTATTCGTAGACCTTGCGCTTGGCGCTTATCAGGCCCTGGGGCCTGAAGACCATCACCAGGACCATGATGGCCCCGAACAGAAGCATCCTGAACTGCGCGAACTCGCGCAGGTATTCGGGCACCAGGATGAGGATGATGGCTCCGGCTATGACGCCGCGTATGGAACCCATGCCGCCGATGACCACGATGGACAGGATGATGGCCGATTCCCAGAAGGTGAAGGAAGCCGGGTTGATGAAGGTCGTCTTGGCCGCGAAGACCACGCCAGCCATACCGGCCCAGGTCGCGCCCAGGGCGAAGGCCATGAGCTTGGTCTTCATCTTGTCGATGCCCATGGCCTGACAGGCTATCTCGTCCTCGCGCAGGGCCAGCCATGCGCGACCGATGCGGGAGTTCTGAAGCCGGTTGACGCAGAAAATGGTCAAGACCAGCACGCCGAACATGATGTAATACATGTATTGGGTGGAGCCGACGACGCCGAGCTTGATGCCGAACAGGCCGGGCCTGGCGATCGAGGAAATGCCGGACGGGCCCATGGTGACATCGCCCCAGTTCTCAAGCACGAGACGGATGATTTCACCGAAGCCCAGGGTGACGATGGCCAGGTAGTCGCCCCGCAGCCGCAGGACCGGAAAACCGAGGAGAATGCCGAGAACCGCGCCGAGAACCGCGCCTATGGGCAGCATGTACCAGAAGCCGATGTCCCAATGCATGTTGCACAGCGCGTAGGCGTATGCGCCCACGGCGTAGAAGGCGACATAGCCCAGATCGAGCAGACCGGCCAGGCCGACCACGATGTTCAGCCCGAGGCCGAGCACGATATAGACCAGGCAGGAAATCATGATGTTGGTCTGATACAGGTCGAAGACCTGGGGATAGGCGATAGCGGCCAGGGCCAGCAGTCCGAGGGCGGCATACTTCATGACCGGATGGGACTGCAACTTGGTCAGCAGGGATTCCACCCTGCTCTCGTTTCGGGAGTCGTCCTTCTTGAGTTCCTTGCGCGCCAGCAGCCAGCGCCAGACGAAGGAACCGAAAAACACGGCCAGGGCCACGTAGCCGATTCTGTGCCAGTTCCAGACCACGGTCTTCTCGATGGTATTCACCCGGATGACCATGATCGGAAAGGTAAGGAAGACGAACCACAGCGCCGCCAGAAAGGACTTCCGGACCGCATGGGCGAAATTGTCGCACCCGGCGGTCATGAAGAACCTGATGAAGCTCTGGTTCATGGTGTTGCTTTCGTTGCTCACGATATATTCCTTGCGCGGTGGGCGGCCACGGGGGCCGCGATGATCTCTGTTAGACCTTCTGGGTCTTTTCCCTGCCCATGATGCCCGACGGCCTGAAAATCAGGATGAGGACGAGCAGCAGGAAGGCGAACACGTCCTCGTAATCCGAGGAAACGTATCCGGTGGCGAACGCCTCGGTCAGACCGAGGACCAGACCTCCGAGCATGGCCCCGGGAAGGGAACCGATGCCGCCGAGCACCGCGGCGGTGAACGCCTTGATGCCCGCGATGAAGCCTATGTAGTAGTTGATCTGGCCGATGTGCGAAGCGATCAGCACGCCGCCCACGGCCGCGAGGCTGGAGCCGATGATGAACGTGGCCGAAATGACCATGTCGACGTTGACGCCCACCAGCATGGCCATCTTGCGGTTCTGGGCGGTGGCCCGCATGGCCTTGCCCAGCTTGGTGAATTTGATGAACAGCGTCAGGCCGACGCAGGAAGCGACGGTCGCCAGGATGATGACCAGTTCGGCCGAGCTCAAAATGCTGCCCATGTTGTCAATGAAGGCGAAATGCGGAATCAGCTCGGGGAAAGGCAAAAAGTCCGAGGTCTGGGCGAGCATGACATAGTTCTGCAGGAAAATGGACATTCCGATGGCGGAAATGAGCGGAGACAGCCGGGGAGCGTTCCGCAGCGGCTTGTAGGCCATTTTTTCTATGGTGAATCCGTATGCGGCCGCCCAGATGATCGCGCAAACGATGGCGATGACCAGGATGGCGGGACCGGGGAACCCGAGCATGGTCAGCAAGCCGGCCACGATGAGCCCCGTGAAGGCGCCGATCATGTAGATTTCGCCGTGGGCAAAGTTGATCAGCTCGATGATGCCGTAGACCATGGTGTAGCCGAGGGCGATCAGAGCATAGATGCTGCCCCGGGTGAGGCCACCCATGAACAGCTCAAGGAAATATTCCATTGTCGTGATTCCTGTTCATTAAATAAATCCAGGGGACGGGCTTTGGCCCGTCCCCTGGTCTAATCCTTTCGGAAGCTTACAATTACTTAACTTCCATGTACTTGCCGTCTTTCACCTGGTAGACGGCGAAGCCGACGCCCTCGGCGTCACCCTTGGCATCGAACTTGATCTTGCCGACCGGGGTGTCGACGTAGGAGCTGTGCAGGGCGTCGATCAGCTTGTTGTAATCGGTGCCGCCCGCGACCTTGACCGCGTTCAGCAGAGCAAGGGCGGCGGAATACGCTTCGGGGAAGAACGGACCGGGATCGCTCCCGAACTCAGCCCTGTGAGCCTCGACCGCCTCGGTGTAGAGGGGATTGCTGGAGAAATCCATGGGACCGGTGGCGTAGACGCCTTCGGCGTACTTGCCGGCGACCTTGATGAAGGTATCGTCCTTCACGCCGTCATCGGACATGAACGGGATGTTCATATCCTTCTTGCGCATACCGGTAACGATCTTGGAAGCTTCGGGGTGGTAGCCGCCGAAGATGACGCCTTCCGCGCCGGAGCTCTTGATCTTCTGGACCACGGCGGAATAGTCGACCGCGCCGGGGGTCACGCCCTCGAAGAGGACCACTTCGATCTCGGGATCGGCATCGATGAACTGCTGGCAGAAGGAGGCGAAGCCCTTGCCGTAGTCGCCCTTGTCGTGAATGATGGCGATTTTCTTCAGGCCGAGGCTCTTGGCGAAAGCGACTTCCAAAGCGGCCTGGGCATCATCCGGCGCGATGGTCCGGAAGAAATTCGGGTACTCGCCGGACTGGGTCAGAGGCGGGTTGGTGGCGGAGGGGGACATGACCACGATCTTGCCGTCCACGTAGATGGGCAGCGCGGCCTTGGTGGCGCCGGAGCAGATGTGGCCGAGCACAATCTTCACGCCGTCGGAGAGCAGCTTGGTGGCGACGTTGGTGGCCAGTTCGGGCTTGCACTGGTCGTCCTGGGGAACCACTTCGACCATGGCGCCGTTCACGCCGCCGGCGGCGTTGATTTTCTTGGCAACAAGTTTGGCTGCGTTGGCGCTGGGCAGACCGTAGGAAGCCAGGTCGCCGGAATGGGCGCCGGCCACGCCGAGGACAATCTTGGTGGGAGCGGCGACTTCGCCGGTCTCGACATCGGCCTTGGCATCTTTCTTCTCATCCTTCTTCGCTTCGCCGCCGCAAGCAGCCAGCATGGCAGCCAGGACGAAACACAGGGCAATCAGACTCAGTTTGACTCTCATGCTTCCTCTCCTCAAGATGTATAAGGGTTCGTTACCATTCAATGTATAAAACTACAGACGCCCGCCGAAAACGCCGTCTTCGGCGGATAAAGCCACGGAATGTGATATTGTAGTTATTTTCAGGCTCTTGTCAATCTTATCCGCCCGGGGGGAGATGCCATCAACACCCCATAATCATTGCCCAATCTATTTAGCAAGCTCCTCGCGGGCCAGCTTCAGCATTTCCGCATCCCCTTTTTCCAGAGCAAGGACCTTTTCGAAATAGGCCCGGGACTCGTCGGGTTTGTTGAGAAAATGCTTGTAAATCACTCCCTGATTGAACAGCGCCAGGGTGTCTTCGGGGTCGATCTTGAGAATCTCTTCATAGGCGGCGCTCGCCTTGTCGTATTCCTGTTTGTTGAAATAGGCGATGCCCACGGCCTTGAGCACATTGGCGTCTTCCGGCTTGATCTGCCGGGCCTTTTCCAGGGGCTCCAGGGCGCGGTCCCAGGCGCGCATCATCAAAAACGAATTGCCCAACCCGACAAGGGCGTCCACGTCCTCGGGGTTCTTGTCCACCCTGTCCATGAACTCCTTGACGCGGGACATGGCCCCGCTCATGGCTCCGCCCATGGGACCGGGACCGGCCTCCCCGTGATCGTCGGGCGCGACGTTGCGCGAAGCCTGCGACTTCACGAACAGGTTGGGGTGATTCAGGCGATAGACGAAACTGGTGGCGAACATGGCCGCCAGAGACAGGAACACAGCCAGGATGACGGCTTTCCTGCCAAACGGGACGCGGTTATCCGTCATGGTCGCCTCCCAGGAGTTCCAGTTGACGGATGCGCTTTTCCAGATCGGCCGAGCGCGAGGCCAGAAAGACCAGATATCCGGCCACGCCGAGCCAGATGGCCACGTTGGCGATGAAAATGTAGGTGGTTGCAGACATGCTGTATCCTCAGGCTGGTTGCGTGTTGGTTATTCCTCGTCCCAAACGAGCATGGCTTCGAGCCGCGCCTGCTGGCCGAGCTGACGGATGCGGGCCATGAGCATGGCCCCCCAGAGCAGGCCGAAGGCGAATAGCCCGGCGAAGACCGTGTGCCACATGCGCGCCTCCATGCCCGATCCCTGACGCGCCAACCCGTCGGGGTGCGCACTGCCCCAGAGCTTGGCCGCGAAAAAGACCAGCGGGACGTCCAGGAAAGCCACGATGCCGAGCACGGCGCAGACGAGCGCCTTGCGGTCGCGGCCCATGGGCGTGTTCCGCAGGACCAGATAGCCCGCGTAGACATACCACATGATAAGGGCGGTGGTCAGCTTCGGGTCCCACAGCCACCAATGGCCCCACTCGGCCCTGGCCCACGTGGACCCGGAAATCAAGGTCAGGGTGGCGAGCAGCACGCCGAGCTCGGCGGCCCCGCCGGCCACCCGGTCATACGCCGCCTTGCGGGTGAACAGGTAGAGAATGGAAGACGCGAATACCACGAAAAAGGAGACCAGCGCCCACCAGGAACATGGCAGGTGCATGTAGAAAATTTTCTGCACAGGCCCGGATTGGGCGATGGGCGCGTAGAACCAGATCATCGTCTGATGGACGGCCAGGGCGATGCCCGCCAGGGCCGCCAAAATGGAAACTTTCATAACTACTCTTCCCCACTGTAGACGAACGGGAACAGAAACAACCCGGCCCCGCCGAACAGGCAGTCAAAGGCGAATATCAGGTCGAGCCACTTGTCGTACCCCATGGTGTGCTCAGGCGAGAAACACAGGCCGAACAGGGTTATCCCGGCCAGAAGCACGGGCAGCAGAAGCGGGAACACGATGACCGAGAGCAGGGACTCCCGGGCCGCCTGCCCCTGGGACAACGCCCCGAGCAGCGCCCCTATGATGACCAGCCCGAGATCGGCGCCGAGCAGCGTGACCGCCAGCAGCCACCACGGCCCGTGGACCGACTGGCCGAGAAAGGCCGCCGTGGCCGGAAGAAACACGAGCTGGGAAACGAACAGAAGGCCGAAACCGGCCAATCCCTTGCCCAACCAGACGGAGTGCACCGGCGCTGGCGAGGCCAGAATGCCGATGCGCGCCCCGTTGGCCTCCTCGATGGCGAACAGGTCGTTGAAGACCAGGACCAGTCCGAAAGCCGAGGCCAGCCAGAAAATCGCGCCCGCTGCCTGAGGCGAAATGGCTCCGTCGAGCGGCTTGGAGAGGGAAAACAGAAAGATAAGCAACAGGCCGAGCAGGACCGCCTGGACCAACCCCTGCCCTCCGGACAGGGAAAGCCGAAGGTCCTTCTTCGCGATGAGAACCGTACGCCTCAACATGCGCCCTCCGGAGTGAAGCCCGAAGCCGGGCCGAAATATTCCACCTTGCGCCCGCCGAGGGCGAGGACGTCGTCGGCCAGGGCCGCGTCCTCGGTCACATGGTGGCTGATCCAGACCACGGACACGCCCCGGTCGCGCAGGGAGGTTATCTCCTGGCGCAGTCTTCGCAGGGAGGCCGGGTCGAGGCCGGTGCCCGGTTCATCGAGAAAGATGAGCTTGGGGTCGGCCTGATAGATGCGCGCCAGATTGAGCCGCTGAGCCATGCCGCGCGAGAACGATCCGGCCTTTTCCTCTGCCGCCCGTTCAAGCCCGACCCTCGCCAGCAGGGCCATGAGTTCGTCGCGGGAAGGCGTCAGGCCGTACATGGCTCCCCAAAACCGCAGGTTCTCCAGCGCGGTCAGGCCGGGATAGATGAAGGTGGCGTGACCGAGATAGGCCACATCCTCGGGTTCGAGATTGAGCGTCACCTCGCCCGCCGACGGCTTGCTCAACCCGGCCATGATGCGCATGAGCGTGGATTTGCCCGCCCCGTTGGGACCGGCCACCAGGAGAATCCTGCCGGGCAGGACCTCGAAGGAGACCTCCTTGAAGACGAGCTTGTTTCCGTAGAACTTTGCCGCCCGCTTCACTGCGAGCAGCGACTTGCCCGAATCGCTCATCTAGCTGACCTCGCCGGGTCGGGGAATACGCCGGAGCAGAAGGAAACCAAGCAGACACATGAGGGTGCCGCCGATCCAGATCCAGTTGACCAGCGGGTTGACGCTGATCTTGAAGCTGGCCTTGTCGTCCTCGGTGAGGCCGAGCAGCGTGGCGTACAGCTCATCGCCGAAACTCGGAATGATGGACGCCTCGGCGAACTGCTGGTTGGTGAAGTTCTTGTAGATGCGCTTGTCGGGCTTGAGCACGCCGATCTCCCGGCCGTCCTTGGACACGGCGAGTGTCGCCGTGGCCCGGGCCAGGATATCGCCCACGTTGCGGTCCTCGTGCAGACCGGAATAGGTCACGGTGAAATCGCCTATTTCCACGGACTCGCCCTGCGCCAGAACAACCTCGCGCTCGGTCTTGTACGGCCCGGAGAAGGCCACGCCGAGCGCAAGAAGCACCAGGCCGAGGTGGACGCCGTAAGCGCCCCAGGCGTGGCGCGAGGCGCGCATGGTCGGATACAGGATGAAGAGCAGGACGATGCCGACGACGGCGGCCACAGAGGCGGCGGCGGTCAGGGCCGCCAGCACGTTGGTCATGCCCGAGAAGTAGAACCCGGCAAAGGCGGCGACAAGCACCGCGCCCACCGCGCCAAGCCCCTTCATGTTGCGGACGCCGCCCTTCCAGCCCAGCCAGGGGCAGAAGCAGAAGATGAGCACCAGCAGCCCCATGAACGGCAGGCAGACGCGGTTGTAGAAATGGGCGTCGAGCCCCATGGGCGACGAGGTCCACAACCTGCTGATGACAGGCCACATGGTTCCCAGGGCGACAACCATGCCAAGCGCGAGCAGGAACCAGGCCGCAATGACCAGCATCCCCTGACGGCTGACAAAGTCGGACAGGGAGCGGTGGGTCAGACGCTCGGACAGGAAGACGACCATCAGGGTAAGGACCAGGAAGAAGATCATGGACCAGAACAGGGGCTGGGCCACGCCTGACTCGCCGAAGGTGTGCAGCGAGTCGATGACTCCGGACCGGGTCAGATAGGTGGAAAAGATGCACAGGATGAAGGTCAGGGACATCAGGAAGACGTTTGTCCGCTGCAAGGCGTTGCGCCTGGACTCGATGATGGCCGTATGCAGCACGGCGGTTCCAGCGAACCAGGGGATCAGGGAGGCGTTTTCGACCGGGTCCCAGGCCCAGTAGCCGCCCCATCCGAGTTCCATGTAGGACCACCAGCCGCCCAGGATGATGCCCGCAGTCAGGAAGACCCAGGAAAGGATGTTCCAATTGCGGACCACCTTGATCCACGATTTTTTCTCGCTGGCTATGGACGAGGCCAACGCCGCGCAGGCGGGAATGGTGTAGAGGGCGAAGCCCATGAACAGAAGCGGCGGATGGAAGATCATACCGGGGTTGCGCAGGAGCGGGTTGAGGCCGCGCCCGTCGCCGGGAGCCGGAATGATCTCGATGAACGGATTGGACCAGCCGGTGAGCAGGAGCAGGAAGAAGCCCTGCACGGTCAGGAAGAACATCCAGAAATAGAGCTTGGTTTCGGAGCTGAACGACTTGTAGCCGGGCGTCGCCACGAAAATCATGCCGGATATGGCGATAATCAGCTCCCAGCTCAGAAGCGATCCTTCACGCCCGCCCCACAAAGCCGTCAGGGTGTAGACGAAGGACAGCGCATTATCCACGTTGTTGTAGACGTAGCGGAAGGAGTAGTCCCTGGAGGTCAGGGCCACCAGCAGGATAAGCGTGGAAAAGATGACGCCGCAGGCGGCGATGAACTGGCCCCGCTCGATGACGTTCAGGGCTCCCTCTTTTCTGGACCAAGCGGCGAAACCGGAAAACCCGGCGAGAAAGAGAAAGGCGAGCAGGGAAAAGAGTAAACCGACGTATCCGGTCAGATGCATAGAGGCTCCTTACGACAAGTTCGACAAGCGAGCCGAGGGAAGGACACCCCTCCGGCCCTCGGCTTCCTTCGGAGAGTTCAACGGGAATAGAGAGGAATAAACCGGGACGCAATCATGTGAAAAAGATTTCACTAACCAGCCTGCCCCTTCTGCATCTCCATCTCTTTGCTCTGTTCTTCATACTTTGAAGGGCACTTGGTCACAAGGGTCCTGGCCACGAAGACACGGCCGTCCGGGGAGAACTTCCCCTCCACGATGACCTCGACATCCGCCTTGAAGGTGTCCGGCAAGGCGCCCTTGTACTGCACCCGCAACGCCTTGTCTCCCTGCATCTTGTCCACCAGATCGAAATCGGCTCCGAGCTTGCCGTCGGCGATGGACAGCCCGGCGGGCGACACCTTGCCGAACAGGCGTGCGTTGCCGATCTCGGCCCGATCCTGCGCCAGGGCCTCGGTCACGTTGAGAAAATACACCGAATCCTGGGTCAGGCCCGAGAAGATGAGATAGGAAAGGCCGCCCAGGAACAGCGCCAGGGCGACGGCGTACACGATCTTGTTGGAACTCTTGGCCATATGTTTCCTTGCGCGGAGCGCGGCTGATGCTATTTCTTATCCGCCGAACCGTTGCGGGCGCGGGTCAATTCGTCGCGCTGCGTGCGGGCAAGTTCCCGCATATCCACCACCTGGTCGGTCTCGTCAACAATTTCGCTGCCGAGGATCTCTTCGAGGACATCTTCCAGCGTGACCACCCCGGCCACCCCGCCGTATTCGTCCAGGACCACGGCCAGATGCATCCGGCTGCCCAGAAACTGCACCAGGAGCTTGTCCAGGGTGACGGTCTCCAGAACGAACCGCACCGGACGCATGATGTCGGCCAGCTTGAGCTCGTCCTTGTCGTCGGCGAGGGCTTCGAGCACCACCCGCCGATAGACCACGCCCACAATGTCCTCCGGGTCCTCGTCAAAGACCGGGATGCGGCTGTGGGGCCAGTTCGGATGTTCCTCCCGGGCCTGGGCCACGGTCATGTCCGACGACAGGGAAAAAACCACGGTCCTCGGGGTCATGATCTGCCGGACCGTCTTGCAGTCCAGGGAGAGGATGTTCCGAATGGACGTCTCCTCATACGGCTTTATCACCCCGGAACGCCGCGTCAGGCTGACGATGGCCCTGATGTCGTCCTCGGTGTGGTCCGGCTTGGACTCCCGATGCTTCACGGCCTTGGACAACAGCCCCATGACCGCGATGATCGGCTTGAACACCCAGACCATCCCCTTGAGGGGACGAGCCAAAATGGGAGCGATCACATCCGAATAGAGCACACCGATGGTCTTCGGCATGATCTCCGTGAAGATGAGAATAATTACTGTAAAGCAAAGTGTAAAGAGCCAAAGCGTGTCGTCGCCGTACAATTTGGCCCAGGCCCACCCGGCCACGGCGGCTCCCGCGGTGTGCGCGCAGGTGTTCAGCGTCAGGATGGCCGTGATGGGCTCATCGATTTTCGAACGGAGACTATGAAGCAAAAGCGCGGACTTGCGGCCGCTGTCCTTGAGCTTCTGAATGTCGGCCCAACTCATGGAGTAAAGAGCCGCTTCGGCCACGGAACAAAACGCAGACACGAAGACGGCCACGCCGACGGCGAGAATTAGTTCAACCATGGATCTTGTCACTTCCTGGAAAAGAGAGGATCGAACACTGTACCTTACCGATGGATGTACCAGATGCCACGGACCTGCGCAACACGCAACAGGCTTGACTTCCAAGACGATTGAGGCGAACAGGACGGGCATGGATTCACGCGCAGCAGAGCAACCCGCCGTGGCCTTCCGCCTCGGGCACATGGGCGACGTGGCGCTGGCCACGGGCGTCCTGGCCCACTGGCATGAAACGGCCGGAACCTCCTTCATTTTCGTGACCAGGGAGGCCAACCTGCCCCTGCTGGAAAACCATCCCGCCGTGGCCGGAACCGTGGGCCTTTCCAAAGCCGACCTGACCGACGCGGGGTGGTTTCGCCGCACCGGCGAACTGGCCCGGCAATATGCCGGAAACGTCCTTGTGGACCTGCACGGCACATTGCGTTCCCGCCTGCTCGCCCTGCGCTGGCATGGAGAGGTGCGCCGCTACCCCAAATTCAGCCTGACCCGCCGCCTGTTCGAGCGCACCCGCGCCGAACGGTTCCGGCGCAGGCTCGAAGCCCTCAACGTCCCCCAGAGATACGCCCTGGCGCTGGACGAAACCGCGCCCCCGCGCGAAGCCCTGCTCCCGCGCATTTACCTGACCGAGACCGAAAAGTCAGACGCGGCCCGGCGGCTCGCCCCCATCGCGAAGAACAGACCTCTGGTCGCCCTGCACCCTTACGCCACCCACCCGGCCAAACAGTGGCCCGCCGAGAACTGGCTGCGGCTGTGCGCCCTGCTCGACGCAGCGGACGTCAACTGGTTCGTGGTGGGCAGAAGCGAAAATCCGCTCCGCAAAGGGCACGACCGCGACCTGACAAACGCCACGAACCTGCGCGAGACCTGCGGGCTGCTTCACGAGGCCGATCTGCTGGTCACGGGCGATTCCGGCCCCATGCACCTGGCCTGCGGCGTATCCACGCCGGTTGTCGCCATTTTCGGTCCCACGGCCAAAGTCTGGGGATTCTACCCGGCCGGACCCGAGGACGTCGTCCTGGAACGGGAGCTGCCCTGCCGCCCCTGCTCCCTGCACGGGGCCAGGCAATGCCCCAGGGGCTTCGAGTGCATGACCCAAACCACGCCGGAGTCGGTCTTCGACGCGGTCCACGCCTCGCTCGGCAAATATCTTCGATAAAAGCGGGGCATCGCCCGCAAAAGGAAGGAAACGGGACGGTTCGGCGGACGGTCAGATCGTCCGGCGTTCTCCCCAGCATCGCGCGATTTCTTCGGCACGGTCCTCAAGCAACGCCCGCACGCCATCCGGGACAAGCAGGCTCAAGTTGCGGCGGTCCAACCAGCGGCGTCGGATATGCCCGCCCTTGATGTCCAGACGGGGTATGTCCAGCAACCTGATCTCGTTGCCCCCGGGCATCCGCCAAACGCCCTCGCCCTCAAGCGTCGCCTCGGGCCACTGCTCGGCCACGAATCCGGCCACCGCCTCCGCGGCCTCCCATCGGTTGACCACCACGAGTGACGCCAGAGTCGGTATTTCCAACCCGCGACGCCAATTGCGCAGCTCCAGAAAGGTGGACGCGCCCAGGATGAAATACAGCTCATTGTCAGGCCGCTCGGTGCGGTAGCATGTCAGGGTGTCGCAGGTGAACGACGGGCCGGACCGCTCCGCCTCCAGCGGATTGGCTCCCAACCCGGGAATGCCTTCGATGGCCCGGCGCACCAAATCCAGCCGCAGCTCGAAGGGCAGCAGCCCCCCGCTTGGCTTATGGGGCGGTTCGGCGGCCGGAACCAACTCGACCCGGTCCAGGCCGAGCTGCTCGTGAACCTCCACCGCCATGCGCACATGGCCGGTATGCACCGGGTTGAAACTGCCGCCGAGTATGCCGATCTTCACTGCCTGTCTCCTTTATGACATAACGATAGCCCTGATGGGCCGAGCCCGCAAGCCGAAGCCGGGAATACGCCGCGCGGCGCAGCGGGCGCACAAAAACGGGCCGCCCCCGAGGACGGCCCGTTCAATGCAACAATATGTGTCGGTCCGGCTATTCGCGGATTTGCCCTTCGCCCAGCAGAACGAACTTGGCGCTGGTCAGCTCCTTGATGCCCATGGGACCATAGGCGTGGAGCTTGGAAGTGGAAATGCCGATCTCCGCGCCGAGGCCGAGCTGGGCTCCGTCGTTGAACCTGGTGGTCGCGTTGGCCACTACCAGGGAGGCGTCCACCTCGCGGATGAAACGCATACAGTGGGCGTAGTCCTCGGACAGGATGGCTTCCGTGTGGTTGGAGCCGTACCGGGCGATGTGGTCCATGGCCTCGTCCAGTCCGTCCACGATCTTGACCGCCAAAACCAGATCCAGGAACTCGAAACCCCAATCCGCATCCACCGCGGGCTCGGCGTATTTCCCGAGCAGGGGCAGTGAACCGGGACACGCCTTGAACTTCACGCCCTTGGGGCCGATGGCCTCGGCCACCCTGGGCAGCAACTCCCCGGCCGCGTCCTTGTGGACGAGCAGGCATTCCAGGGCGTTGCAGCCGCTCGGGTACTGCATCTTGGCGTTCTCGACAATGGGCACGGCCTTGGCCACGTCGCACCCGGCATCGGCAAATATGTGGCACACGCCCTTGTAGTGCTTGAGAACCGGCATGGTCGCCTGGCTGGTCACGGCGCGGATGAGCCCTTCGCCGCCGCGCGGGATGACCACGTCGATGTACTCTTCCAGTTTGAGCAATTCGGTCACGGCCTCGCGATCCGTGGTGGACGGCACCTGAACCGCGTCGCGAGGCAGTCCGGCCTGCTCCAAGGCGCGATGCATGAGCCCGGCGAGGCAGGTGTTGGAGTGGAAGGCCTCGGAACCGCCGCGCAGGATGACCGCGTTGCCCGCTTTGAGGCAGAGGATGCCCGCGTCAACCGTGGCGTTGGGCCGGGATTCGTAGATCATGGCCACCACGCCGAGGGGCACGCGCATACGGCCCACGAGCATTCCGTTGGGCCGCTTGACCATGGACTCGATCTCGCCCACGGGGTCCGCCATGGCCGCCACGTCGCGGCATCCCTTTATCATGGAATTGAGGACCTTCTCGGAAATGGTCAGCCGCTGTACGCGCGCCTTGTCCAGTCCGCGCTCCGCCGCCGCGTCGAGATCGAGCCGGTTGGCCTCACCGATGGCCGGGGCCTCGGATTCCAGCAGGTCGGCCAGAATCAGCAAGGCGTCCTGCCGGGCCTTGCCCGAGGACGCGGAAAGCTTGCGCGACGCCGCCTTGGCGCGCTTGCCCATCTCCACCATCTGTTCGCGAATGTCCATGTTGATCTCCTTGAAAAATACGTCCGCCGACGAATGAAATTCAGCACCGGCAGGCTCATTTTGCTAACCTCGCCCGGGGGCCAAAGTCAATTCCCGTCTTCATGCGCCGAATACGCTTTGGTTCGACTACGCCAGATCAATTTACATTTTTTGTTATTTTTTACGAAAACGGTCCGTTTCCACTACCTGTTATTTGGCGTAATTCCGTCCTATTTCCAAAATAGGCTTTGACCTTTTTTACAATTTTGCTTATCAAGCCCTCTGCGTTGCCGGGCCTAGACTCCCGGCCCGCCCATCTAGAAAATCACCCTCATGGAGGCATGAAAAAAACATGGCTGCAACCAATCCCGTCCAACCCGACGTGCTGGCCGATATCGAGGCGCGCACGCCCGTATCCCTGCACCCCGTTCTCGAAGCCGCATTCAAGTACCGCAAGCAGCTCATCGCCGCGGTCTGCGTCATCCTGGTCGTGACCGTCGCCTACGCGGGCTTCAAGGCTTACAACTCCAGCGCCGCCGCTACCGCCCAGGAACAGCTCGGCGACATCATGGTTTCCTCCACCGGAGCCGACAGACTGGCCAAACTCGAAGCCATGCTCGGCGGCGTTCCGTCCTCCGTTCTGCCCGCCGTCACCCTTGAAGCGGCCCAGACCGCCATGACCGTAGGCGACTACGCCAAGGCCGAAGGCTACTGGAACGACCTGATCGGCATGACCGACGGCGAGATGCGCTTCGTCGCCCGCCTCGGCAAGGCCAAGGCCATGACCCTGGCCGGACACGGCGCCGACGCCCTCAAGGAAATGAAGGGATTGGCCCAGGAGGCCACCGAAGCCTACACCGTCCCGGTCTACCGCCAGCTCGCCCTGGCCGCCGAGGCCGCCGGAGACAAGGCCGAAGCCCTGGCCGCCTACAAGAAGCTGGACGCCGAGAACATCGGCGACAAGCCGTTCATCGAGTACAAGATTTCCCAGCTGGAAAACGAATAACCAATCTTCAATCAACAAAGAGGCCGAGCGCGCAAGCGTCCGGCCGCAGGAGAGGCAAAATGGCAAATCCGCTCTTGGGTGACACCCCCGGCGACACCCATCTGCTCCTCGGCAACGAAGCCATCGTGCGCGGCGCCGTGGAAGCGGGCATCCAGGTGGTGACCTGCTACCCCGGCACCCCCTCCAGTGAAGTGCCCGACACGTTCTATCGCATTTCGCCCGACGGCAACTACTACTTCGAATACTCGGTCAACGAGAAGGTCGCCCTGGAAGTCGCGGGCGGCGCGACTCTGGCCGGAGCCATGACCATGTGCACCATGAAGCACGTGGGCGTAAACGTGGCCGCCGACCCCCTCATGACCCTGTGCTACGTCGGCGCGCCCGGCGGCCTCATGCTTCTGTCCGCCGACGATCCCGGCTGCCACTCCAGCCAGAACGAGCAGGACAACCGCATCTACGCCCGGCTGGGCGGTATGCCGGTGCTGGAGCCCGCTTCGGCGCAGGAAGCCAAGGACATGGCCCGCGACGGCCTGCGCATTTCCAAAAAGCACGGCGCGCCGCTGCTTCTGCGCACCACCACCCGCGTGAACCATCTGCGCGGCCCGGTGGAATTCGGCCCGGCCCCGGCCCCGGCCAAGCCCGAGGGCTTCAAGCGCAACCCGTCCCATTTCGTGCCCATTCCGGCCTTTTCCCGGCCCATGCACATCCGCCTCATGGAACGCATGGAAGCACTGCGCGAGGAAGCCGAGAACTCCCCGTACAACACCGTGACCGGCACCGGCGGCTTCGGCATCGTCTGCTCCGGCATCAGCCGCGCCTACGTGGCCGACGCCCTGGAGAATTCCGGCCTGGCCGACAAGGTCAAGGTCCTGGAGCTCGGGTTCACCAACCCCCTGCCCGAACGCCTGTGTCTCGACTTCCTCAAGTCCGTGAAAACGGTCCTGGTGGTCGAGGAACTGGAGCCGGTCCTGGAGAACGATCTCCGCGTCCTGGCCCAGAAGAACGGGCTGTCCGTCGAGATCAAGGGCAAGGACGTCCTGCCCCGCAACGGCGAATTCACCGTCACCATGGTGGAGAACGTCATCCGCGAGGCCCTCGGCGAAGCGCCAGTGCCCACCTGTGAATGCGGTCTGCCCGATCTGCCCGGCCGTCCGCCGAACCTGTGCGCGGGCTGCCCGCACCGCGGCACCTACTTCGCCGCCCGCAAGGTCTTCGGCGACGAGGCGGTCTATTCCTCGGACATCGGCTGCTACACCCTCGGCCTGCTGCCCCCGTTGCAGACCGCCGACTTCCTGGTGTGCATGGGTTCCTCCATCTCGGCGGGCGGCGGACTGGCCAAGGCCTCAGGACAGACCGTGGTCGCATTCATCGGCGACTCCACCTTCTTCCATTCCGGCCTGACCGGCATAGCCAACGCCGTCTTCAACTCCCATGACGTGCTCATCGTCATTCTGGACAACCGGACCACGGCCATGACCGGCCACCAGCCGAACCCCGGCGTGGACCGCACCGTTCTCGGCGACAACGACCATCCGCTGGACATCGAGTCCGCTGTGCGCGGCCTGGGCGTCACCGAAGTCCGCACGGTCAATCCGTTCAACCAGAAGAAGACCATGGCCGCCATGGAAGAACTCAAGGAAATGTCCGGCGTGCGCGTGCTCATCGCCAAGGAGCCCTGTCCGCTCTACACCCGCCGGGTCTACAAGAAGGTCGCTCCGCAGGTGGCCTACGTGTCCGAATCCTGCACCGGCCGTTTCGATTGCCTGGACAAGCTGGCGTGCCCGGCCATGTACAAGGAAGGCGGCAAGGCCGCGGTCAACCCCATCCTGTGCAACGGCTGTATGCTCTGCCTCCAGGTCTGCGGACACATCAAAGCCAAGAAGAGAGGCAGCTAATCATGGGCGATACCAAGAAAATCCGCATATTCATGACCGGCGTCGGCGGCCAGGGCACCCTGACCGCCACCACCCTGCTGGCGAAGACCGTGCTCAGCCAGGGGCTGACCGTGACCTCCGGCGAGATTCACGGCATGGCCCAGCGCGGCGGCGTGGTCGAATCTACCGTCCTCATAGGCTGCAAGTCGCCCAAGATAGGCCACGGCGAGGCCGACATTCTCCTCGGCTTCGAGCCCATGGAGACCATGCGCGCCCTGCCGTACCTGCGCCAGGGCGGCCTGGTGGTCTCGTCCACCGAGTTCATGCCGCCCCTGGCCGTCGCCATGGGCAAGCAGGAATGCCCGACCATCGACGACATCAAAAAGGCCGTTCAGGCCTGCACGAGCAAGGCGTACTTCATGGCCAACCAGTCCATCGGCCTCGAAGCGGGCGCGGTGCAGTCCGGAAACATCGCCATGCTCGGCGCGCTCTGCGCGGCAGGCGAACTGCCCTTCGGTCCCGAGGCCCTGGAGGCCGCCATCAAGGCCAACCTCCCCGCAAAGCTTCAGGCCGTGAACCTCAAAGCGCTGGAGCTCGGCGTCAAAGCGCTAAACGCTTAGAGAATACAAATGGCAACCTACACGCAGGACCACTCCGATCTCGGCTATCTGAATACGCTGAAGACCATTCAGGAATCCTTAAGGCAGGAACAAACCCTTGAGGAAGCGCTCAACGCGCTCCTGAAAACTCTGGCCCTGGACATGGAATACGTCCGGGCGTTCATGGTCATCATGGACCCCAAGACAGAAAACCTGAAGCTCTCGCTGACCTACAGCCCCGCGCAATCCGACGACGTCACCTACTCGCCGGGCCGGGGCATCATCGGCAGGGTCTTCAATTCCGGGCAATCCATCAGCGTGCCCCGCATGTCCGACGATCCCGAGTTCCTGAACAAGGCGTTCGGCCGCAGCGAAGAAGAGCTGAGGAAACTCGGCTTCATCTGTGTCCCGGTCATCAACATCCGTTCGGACGAATCCGAGGTCATCGGCGCGCTGTCCGTGGACGTGCCTCTCATCCCGGCCGACGACATGGCCGCCCACCGCGACTTCCTGGAAGTGGTGGCGGGCATCATCGCCGGGCATGTGGCGCAGTTGCAGGAGGAGATGGCCACCCAGAACCACCTGCTCTCTCAAGGGCTGATGGCCGGAGGAGCCGAGGCGACTCCGCCCAAGGACTTCGTGGCCGCCTCCAAGGCCATGCGGCTGGTTCTGCGCCAGTCCGCACAGGTGGCCCCGAGCCGCGCCACCGCGTTGTTGCGCGGCGAATCCGGCACCGGCAAGGAACTGCTGGCCGAGGCCATCCACCAGGCCAGCCCGCGCGCGGACAAGCCGCTCATCAAGCTCAACTGCGCGGCCCTGCCGTCCGAGCTCATCGAGTCCGAGCTGTTCGGCCACCAGAAAGGCGCTTTC
This sequence comes from Desulfovibrio sp. Fe33, assembly GCF_028532725.1. Classification (NCBI taxonomy): domain Bacteria; kingdom Pseudomonadati; phylum Thermodesulfobacteriota; class Desulfovibrionia; order Desulfovibrionales; family Desulfovibrionaceae; genus Desulfovibrio; species Desulfovibrio sp. Fe33. Next base: position 54,836 of record NZ_JAQKGU010000006.1, on the reverse strand, counting down.
ACCGGAGCTTTCCAGACCAAGCGAGGCCTGTTCGAGGTCGCCGACCAGGGCACCCTGTTCCTGGATGAAATCGGCGAGCTGTCCATGGACGCCCAGGCCAAGGTGCTCCGGGCCATCCAGGAAAAGGAAATCCAGCGGGTCGGCAGCGAGCAGACCATCACGGTGGATGTGCGCCTCATCTGCGCCACCCACCAGCCGCTGGAAGAGCTGCTGGAAAAGGGCCTGTTCCGCGAAGACCTGTACTATCGCATCAACGTCTTCCCCATCTTCATTCCGCCCCTCAAGGAGCGGCGGGAGGACATCCTGCCCCTGGCCGAACACTTCCTGGCCGAATTCACCGATGAATACGGCAAGGAGGTCAAACGCATCTCCACGCCCGCCATCGAGCTGCTGGTCATGTACCACTGGCCAGGCAACGTGCGCGAGTTGAAGAACTGCATGGAACGCGCGGTCCTGCTCTGCGAGGAACAGGTCATCCGCACCTACCACCTGCCGCCCACCCTCCAGTCGGCGGAAAGCTCCGCCACGGGCACCAACCTCTCCTTCGGCGAGGCCGTGGCCAAGTTCGAGCAGGAACTGCTGGTCGACTCGCTGAAGAAGACCGGCGGCAACATGCTGCAATCAGCCCGCGACCTGCGCGTGTCCTACCGGATCGTCAACTACAAGGTGAAGAAGTACAACATCGACGTGAAGAAGTACTCGCAAACCAAGAAGAAGAGCAAAAAGAAACTCGAAATGTAATCCGAGTCGAACGTGTTGAAAAGGTGACTCCCCCTCAACTCCCTGAAGAGGGAAATCAGGCGTTGATAGCCGCTTCGCGGCAATAGTCGGATGATTTCGCCTCCGGCGGGCAAGGATGCGCGCCCTTGCATCCCCCAGCAAGCGCCCTCGGCGCGGGCTTTTTCGCTCCGCGTCGTTCTGCGGCAAAAGCGGGGAGTCAACAACATGGATTCCATAAAAAAAGGCGGTCCGGACTATCCGGACCGCCTTTTTCATACTCGTCTGAAAGGCTCTATTTGAAGGAACGGGAGAACAGCTCCTCAAGAGCCTTCTTGCCGTTTTCCTCCAGGAAGCGGGTGCCGGTGCCGGTGAAATGGCCAGCGGTGACGACCGGAGCCTCGACCTCGACCCAGGCACCGTGCTGCCACTCGGACCAGGCGTCCTTGGCCTGATCGAAGACGTACAGCTCCTTGTTGCAGATCTTGGCGAACTCGGCTCCCCAGCCGGTGCCGCCCTTGACCGTGCCGTCTTCCAGAATGGTGCCGACAACGAAAATCTGCTGGCTGGAATCCACCTGCCACATGATGGTCTGAAGGACCTTGCGCATCTTCTCGGCGTTGGTGAACTTGCGGTTCAGGAGCTTGGAAACGTAGGTCAGGCTGACGTCCTTCTGGGTCAGCTCCTCATCGGTCAGAACGCGCACGCCGCGGGTGCGTTCGATGCGGTGGCCTTCAAAGGTGTAGTTCACTTCGGACAGGCCGTAATACTCGGCGAGCTTGCCGAACTGATTCTCGGCACCCTGGGCGCCGCCGCTGAAAAGAGTGTAGTTCTGGTAAGGCATGGTCTCTCCTTGATGTGATTGAATGCGAAATTCGGTCGCGGCCGACGGCCTGACACGCCCACTATGCACATCCTGTCGCCACGAAGCAATGGCACTGCCCCAAAACAAGCCAAAAATCCATCTTTTTCTGGCAAAAATAATGGTTCTCGCCGCCCTGTTCTTTCAATGCGCTTACACCTCGCCATTGACTTGCCGGGAAGTATGCATACATATAAGCGATAATGGCTACTACTCCCAATTCAGGAGACAACCCATGAAGCGTCAATTCGCATTCATCATTCTAATGGGGGCCATAGCGCTTTCGCTCGGCTTCGGAACTCCCCCATCCTTTTCATCGGAGGAAGTGAAAATGGCAGATAACGGCATGTTGAAACTGGAAACGGCCACCCTGGCGGGCGGGTGCTTCTGGTGCGTCGAATCGGACATGGAAAAATTACCCGGCGTGATAAAGGCCGTTTCCGGCTATGCGGGCGGCGTCGAAGCCGATCCCAGCTACGAGCAGGTGGCCACCGGCCTCACCAGCCACCGCGAAGCGGTACAGGTCACTTTCGACCCGTCGCGGATCAGCTACGCCCAGGTGCTCGACCATTACTGGCGTCATTTCGATCCCACCGACGACGGCGGTTCCTTCGGCGACCGGGGGTTCCAATACACCTCGGCCGTCTTCTATCACAGCGAACAACAACGGGAGATCGCAGAAGCGTCCAAACTGGCTCTCGACGAATCCGGCCGGTTCGACAGCCCGGTGGTCACGCCTGTAATCGAGTACACCACTTTCTACCCCGCCGAGGACTACCACCAGGGATACTCCGGCCTCAACCCGATGCGTTACAAGACCTACCGCCGCTTTTCGGGCCGCGACAGGTTCGTGAACGAGTTCTGGGGCGACGAGGCCGACGACGTCATCGAAGCGGCCCGGCAGGACACGCCCGAACCGCCGGCCCCGGACGGCACGTTCACCAAGCCCGGCGACGCCGAGCTCAAGCGGGCCCTGACGCCCCTTCAGTACCAGGTCACGCAGCACGAAGGCACAGAAGCGCCCTTCAACAACGAATACTGGGACAACCACGCTGAAGGCATCTACGTGGACGTGGTCAGCGGCGAACCGCTCTTCTCAAGCCGGGACAAATACGATTCCGGCACGGGGTGGCCGAGTTTCAGCAAGCCGCTGGTCCCGGAAAACCTCGTTGAAAAGGTGGACCGGCGTCTCTTCCAGCCCCGCACCGAGGTGCGCAGCAAGGCCGCCGACTCCCATCTGGGCCATGTCTTCCCGGACGGCCCGCAGCCCACGGGCCAACGCTACTGCATGAACTCCGCCGCCCTGCGCTTTATCCCCAAGGATAAAATGGAAGCCGAGGGGTATGGTGAATTCCTGTACCTGTTTGACTAGCCACGCATTTCGCAAAACGCAAAGGAGCCGTTCCAAATGGGGCGGCTCTTTTTTTGACTGCGGAGAGGAGGAGGAAATCAAGATTTGAAGTCCGCTGCGCGGCAATTGTCGAATGACTTGGCCTCCGGCGGGGAAGGATTCGCCCCTTCCATCCCGCTTTGTGTCTTTGACGCGAACCGGCCACGAATTGCCGCCCCAGGGATTGACAGTCTCCCCGTACCAAGATAGCGCGGCGACTCAGGGACGAAATCTCCCCAAACCGCAATCGCCGAGGAATGCAATGCCCTTCACCCGCATAGACATGGATACGTGGAAACGACGAGAACTCTTCAGACATTTCACGGAAGTCGCGCCTTGTTCTTTCAGCATGACCGCCAATCTCGACATAACCCGTTTTCGCGCGACGCAGAAAGCGAACGGCCTCAAGCTGTACCCGATGCTCATCTGCCTGATCGCCGGGGCCGTGAACACCATGCCCGAGTTCAGGACCGCCTACCGCGAATCCGGTGAACTCGTTATTCACGACATCCTCCACCCTTCGTACACCGTCTTCGACAAGGAATCCGAGCTGTTTTCCGCCATATGGACGGAATTCGACGGCAATCGCAACGCCATGTACGAAGCCGTCCTCGACGACATGGCGCGATACGGCGGCACCAGGCGGTATTGCCCAAAGCCCGACCCGCCGGAGAATCTGTTCAACATCTCCGCCATCCCCTGGACGAGCTTCACCGGCTTCAACCTCAACCTGCCCCGGGCCGAAAAGTACCTCCTGCCCATCTTCACCATGGGCAAATTCTTCGAGCAGGGAGCAAGCGTCCAACTCCCCCTGGCGATCCAGGCGCATCACGCCGTCTGCGACGGATTCCACGCGTCTCGCCTGCTGGAACAGCTTCAGGACCTGCTTGATCGGGGAATGAGAGACGGCCGGTACAGCACCAGCGATGATTTATACTTAGGAGACGGAGAAGGCCACACACACTGTCTGGCGTCTCGCAAATGACAGGTTGGCGGCAATGCCCACTCAGCTCCGTTTTTTTTCACTCCCGATGATCGTTTCAAAAAGAGGAGTAAAAACGTTTTTAACGAGCTGCGCCCCCTGCGGGGTCAGGTGGTTCCCGTCACGGTAGAGCAGATAACCGTCCCTCACGGCACGAATGACTTCATCTTGGACCAACGCTGGCCACGGATCCAAGATATGCAGACGTGGAGAGGAAAAATCCCGGAACAGGCTGGAGATGGCATATTGCCTGCGACGGTCAACGGTTTCTCTATACCCCTCCGTAATGAGCCGCACGGCGAACACGGGATTGCGTCGAAACCGAGGCACATCTTCAACAATCCACACATGATGGCCAGTCCGTATCAATTTCTTGACCGTCCGACGGAATGCTATAGCGAAATCCTGTGTAGCCCAAGCGCTTCTGTTCCCCAATTTCCGGTAATCGAGATAGCCTCTCCAATTCCCCACCAGGACTACGTGCTGCACTTTACGCTCATTTATGTACTGCAACCAAAGTTCGGCATAAGGATTTTCTTTTTTAGTGGTGGGAATCGGCGCGGTGGAGCCATGGGTTCCCAAAACACCCGATACACCATATTGCTCCGCAAAAGCGTCAAAGGCGTAAGCCAAAGCTCGCGCATGGCTATCGCCGACGACCATAAACATGGGAGTATCCCCCTCTCCCAATGCGGGGTATTTTCCCTTCGTCATATCGTTGTACGAGGACTCGGGATAAAGGCTCAAATCCAATATCGCCTGGTTCGCAGGGGCAGGGAAAAAGAAAAATCCGACCATCACAAGAGCAGCAGAACTCACTACATAAGGAGACATGCGCTGCAGACAGGATACCCAGTTCTCTTTTCGGCGGAAAGGCTGCTCAATGTACTTCCACGAAAGGGTCGCCAAGCCCGTCGATACGAGTATAATTCCAAAATCAAATAAAAAGGTCTTTTGAATCGAACACTTGAATACTAAAATATTCCAAAACACTATGACCGGCCAATGCCATAGATATAATGAATAAGAAATTTTCCCGATAAATCGAACCGGAGTAATTGCAAAGAACTTATGAGCCAAAGTGCCCTCGCGGGCACAAATTATAAAAAGGACTGTCCCTATACAAACAAACAATGCCTTTTCCGCAAAAAAAGTACTCCCGGTATACAAGGCCAGGGCAAATATCAGAAACAACGCCCCAGCCGAACTGAGGATGTTGCCCGCAAGAGTTGTTTCACCTATGCGTGGATGCTTAACAAGCAGCAAGGCCGTCATTGTGCCGAGGGCCAGCTCCCACATACGCGAAGGGAGCATGTAAAACAAAAACTCCGGAGAAACTAGGCCACGGCCGTACCTGCAAAAGACGTACGAAATCGCTGTCATCAGACCGAAGACAAGCCAGACCCACCGCCTGCGCCGCACGGCGCAACGGGAGAGAACCGCGAAGACAGCCGGTATGATGATATAGAATTGTTCCTCGATGCCCAGCGTCCAAGTATGCAGCAGGGGAACGAACTTGGCGTCCAAGGCAAAATACCCAGAGTGTTGCCAGAAGAAGATATTGGAGACAGAGAATAGCGCTGCGACGGCGGATTTGAGGTATTGGGAAAAAGCCTCGGTTCCGGTCAGCGGGAGAACCAGAAAAAACGAACCCGTCAGGCAAACCAGCAGCGCCGGAGCTATTCTCCGGATGCGCCGAAGATAAAAATGGGAAATGGAGACCTTTCCCTTTGCCTGCAACTCGCTGAGCAGGACTGAAGAAATGAGATAACCGGATATGACAAAAAAAATGTCTACGCCGAGCCATCCCCCGCGTACGACCGTCCATTCAAGATGATAAAAAAGGACTCCCAGAACGGCCAGCGCTCTCAACCCGTCAATTTCAGGACGATATTTCACTCAACTTAACCTGTATTGCCTTAAGAAAAACCTTCGCCATCCGGTTGGCCGCGCGTATCAACAAAAAAAGACCGTTGCGCGTGGCGCCCTTACCCCTTGAACACCCTCGGCGCGCCGCCGGTGTCTTCCACGCGGAAGCCCGCCGCCGCGATCTTGTCGCGCAGTTCGTCCGACAGGGCGAAGTCCTTGGCTTCTCGCGCCTTCTGACGGTCGGCGACCATGCCCTGGACCTCGGCGGGGAGGTCTGAAAAGGGAATGGGCATCTGGGCGGGATCGAGGATGGCCAGGATGACGTCGACGGCCTTGAGTTCGTCGAGGCAGACCGCAGCGGACGCGCCGGTGAGTTCGTCGTTGGCGGCCCAATGGTTGACCTGTTTGACGAACTTGAACAGGGCGGGCCAGAACGTATGGAGCTTGAGGCCGTCGTCCATGGCCGTTTTGAAGGCCGCCTTGAGATCGAAAACGGCCTGGTTCACATTGCTGGACACGGTGTCGCCGCGCGCGCTCAGTGAAAGCGTGAGAGCCGCCGCGCCCTCCTGAATACGCCGCCAGTTGCGCGCCCACATGGCCAGATTGTCGTCGGACGCGCACAACTGCTTGCGGGGGGACACCGACAGCAGCCAGAGCCGGGCCGCACGGTAGCCGCCCAGCTTTTCGGCCACGCTCGCCAAGGTCTCGCCCTCACCCTCGGAAGTCTGCTGGCAAGCCATCCACGCCTGGACCTCACGCCCGGCCGTGGACCAGATGGCCCGCAGGTTCTCCAGATGGGGAAAACGATGCTTGTCAGAGCCGATCATCACATCCGTGCGATCCGCCCCGTCCAGGGCCATGGCCGCATGTTGCAGGAACCAGCTCGGACGCACGTTGCCCCACGGGGTCTCCAGCACTTCACCGCGTTTCAGGTCCATGAGCGAGGCACGCTTGAGCAGCGTGAAATCGAGGGGGTTGTCCTTGACGTAGGCGTCCAGGTCCACGGTGCGGCCGCCGGACACCTTGTCCATGTCCACGGTGCCGATCTCGCCGTACCGCTTGTCGCGGAACACGTCGAAATACACGGAACGCAACTTCTCGTAGGCCAACCCCTTGCCCAGAAGCTTGCGGCACAAATTCAGGGCGGTCTCGTTACTCGCCGAGGACAGGGGAAATTTCAGGGAATCCGACAACCCCATGACACGGCCGCGCTCCAGAATCGTCTCTCGCCGGGCTTCGGCTAGGGAGGCCCGGTCCATGCCCGTTTCGCGGGCGGCCGCCAGGGTGCGGTCGTCCATGTCGGTCAGCCCTGCCACGCCCACGGCCTCCACGCCGCGCCCGGCCAGGTGACGGATGAACACGTCGAGCAGCACCAGCCTGCGCCAGGAATCCAGGCCGTCAGGATTGTCCAGGCTCGGCCCCATGGTGTACGCGCCCAGCCCGTTGCCGGTGTTGAGCATCTTCCCGGCGTTGGACGCCATGTCGAAAATCGTCACGCCGCTGCCGGACCGCCGACGGTACAGGTGGGTGGACAGATACCGCTCGCCGGAGTCGGGGAAGATGACCACGATGAGCCCCTTGTCCAGACGTTCGGCCAACTGCAAGGCGCCGCCGAGAGCCGCGCCCGAACTCATGCCCGCGAAAATGCCCTCCTCGCGGGCGAGTCTGCGGCAGTTCTCGAAGGCGACCTCGTCCTCGACGTGCAGGACCTCGTCCAGGGCGGTCTTGTCATAGATGCCCGGCGGATAGGATTCGAGCATGTTCTTGAGGCCCTGGATCTTGTGGCCCGCATAGGGCTCCACTGCGGCCACGTAGACGTCGCCCATCTCGTGCAGCCTCTTGGCGATGCCCATGGCCGTGCCCGAGGTGCCGAGGGTCATGACGCAGTGCGTCACCGCGCCGCCGGTCTGGTTCCAGATTTCCAGCCCGGTGCCCATGTAGTGCGCCTGTATGGAGGCCAGGTTGTTGTACTGGTCCATGAGCACATACTTTTCCGGTTCCTCGCGGGCGTAGCGGTAGGCCTGCTCGATGGCCCCGTCGGTGGCCAGATGGCCGGGGGTCAGTTCCAGCTCCGCGCCGTAGGCGGCCATGATCATCTTGCGTTCTTCGCTGGCCGTCTCGGGCATGATGAGCTTGATGCGATAGCCCTTGATGGCCGCAACCATGGCCAGCCCCACGCCGGTATTGCCCGAGGTGGCCTCGATGATGATCTTGTCTCCGGTCAGCTCACCCGACTTTTCCGCGGCCTCGATCATGGCCGCGGCCACGCGGTCCTTGATGGACCCGCCGGGATTGCGGCTCTCGATCTTGGCCAAAATCCTGACGTTCGGATTGGGGTTGAGGCGGCGTATCTCCACCAGCGGCGTGTCGCCGATCAGTTCGAGCAGGTTCTTGTTCATCGCAGCGCCCTGAAATCATGCGGTTTGGATTGGAAATGGATGCCCGCACCCTAGGGCAAAAAAAGGCATGACGCAACTGGCATACAATCTGCATTTTCTCCTCGTCACCGTCCATTTTTTGAGCATGAGAGGCCGCGCCATGAATCCGTACCCGTTTCTGAAAGACAACATCGAATACCTGCAACGCACTGGGAATCCCATCTTCCAGTGGCTCTCCTCCCGGCCGTTCGATGAAGACAAACTGCGAAGCGGCCTGTTCGTCAACGAATTCGGGCTGCTCGACTGGCGTATGGATAGCGGCAAGGGAATCCTCGAATCCCTCCCGCCCCAAGGATTGTACGGCAACTGGGTGACGCCGGAAAAAGCCGTGACCTCGGCCACGTTCATCGTCGGCTCCAATCTGGGGTACGGCGTGAACCACGTGCTCGGCAACACGCCGGACACGCACAAGGTCATGCTTCTCGAACCCCGGCCGGAAATGCTCCTGGCCTGCCTGGGTCAGACCGATTACCGCCCCTTCTTCGAACGCAAAAAACTCCACATCATGATTCCGGACGAGCGCTTCCTGTCGGAAGTGGTCCGCAACCTCGACCTGCAATTCATCTACGGCCGTATTCACCTCAAGAACGACATTCCCAGCCGCCAACTCGGGCCGGAATACGCCCGCTGGTCCACCTGGCTGAAAAACTCGCTCGAAAATTTCTCCCTGGAGCTGTCCACCCTGCGCCACCGGCAGGACGTCATGGTCGGCAACGAGATCGACAACTTCGCCAAGGCCATGCGCGACGGCAGCCTCAAGCCCATGGAAGGCAAGGGCGCGGGCGTGGGCGCGGTCATCCTCGGCGCGGGGCCGTCCCTGGAAATCATGGCCCCCCTGCTCAAGGAAAAAACGGGGCATGTGCTCTACACCTGCGCCCTGCAAACCCTTCCGTCCCTCCAGACGCTCGGCATCAGGCCGCACCTGTGCGCGGCCATCGACTACGACTCGTCCATGCTCAAGGTGTTCGAAAGACTGGACCCCGACTTCGTCCAGGATGTGCCGCTTATCTATTCCACGAAAATCGACCCCATGATCCTCAAACGGTACCCCGGCCCCACCCTGCCCCTGTGGACGGTGGGCGGCGTGGGCACCTACGTCCTCAAGGAACGGGACCTGGTTCTGGACGCGGGCGGCAACGTGTCCGTCACCCTGTCGCGCTTCCTGCGCTATTGCGGCGTTTCCCACCTGCTCCTGGCCGGGCAGGACTACGCCTGGATCAACGGACGCTCCCACTCTGGCGGCCATCACAACCAAACCACCAACATGCGCCTCAAGTCCTGGCACCAGACCACCAAAAACATGGACGGCGAGGAAATCCTGACCACGGTGCAGTACATGACCGCAAAACGCGAGCTGGAGGGAGACCTCAAGCAATCCGAATTTCCCGTGTACAATCTCTACGGCGGCGGCGTCCCCATCGAGGGAACCAAGGTCGTGGACGTGGAGACGGCCTATGCGCAGGGCGTTCTGGCCTCTGCGCCGGGCGCGGTCGAGCGTTTCCTGGGCGACCTCCGCGCCTGCCGGCACAACGCCCCGCCCCTGCGCATGGACCCGCGCTCGCCCATGTGGACCACCTCCCTCCATAATATGGAAAAGCACCTCGGCAAGCTCTTCAAAAATCTCAAGGCGAATCAGAAGAGCGTGCATGAGGCGCTCAACCGCATGGAGCTGTTCATCAAGCAGGACCCGCTCTATGCCCCGTACCTGTTCAACGAGATCGTGGACCTCGCCGGACTGACGCGGGCCAAGTTCGCTTACGAGGCAAAGGATCTGGGCGAACTCAAACGCATCGGCAGATGCATCCTCAAAAAGGTCCGGGAGATCGACCGCAAGGTCTGCCTGCCCCCGGACGATCAGGCCGTCGCCTGATCCGGACGCGGCGTTCCAACTTCCCGCAAACACGGATGAATCAACCGACGCTTGTCATTGCGCCGGTTCCATGAAATAGTCCCTCGCCATGGACGAAAAGAAACCCTTCCTGACCGAGGACGGCACCTTGGTCATCCCCTTCGAGTGTTCCGACAATGCCGACAAATATTGGAAACAGGAAGGCAAGGACATGACCGACATCCTCAAGGAACTGAACGCGAGTCCGGAAATCTGGGCCCGCTACACGCACAAACCCTATCCCTCCGACGGAGACAGCGAGTCGTAACGCCCCGCCGCCCGACTTGCCCGGGTTCTCCCGATGGCTTATAAACTCGCATGAGCTGTACTTCCCTGAAACATTGGGCGCTTTACTCCGCGCCCCTCCTGCTCATCCTGGCAGCCCTCTGGTTCGGTTTCGACAACGAACGGGACGTGATCGTGTTCTTCAAGGACCATCGCGCCGCCCACGCGGGATTCGCCGCGTTCATGCGTTTCGTCACCAACTGGTGCAACCCCGTCTTCTACGTGTATTACGCGGCGATGCTCTTCATCGCCTGGAGGTCGGGCGACCGCGAACGGCTGCGCTTCGTGCTCGTCCTGCTCGTGGTGCAGGGACTGGTCGCCGGTCTGGCCGTGCATTTCACCAAATACGTCATCGGCAGGCCCCGCCCCGACGGCGGCCGCTGGTTCGCGCCCCTGTCCGGGGAGTATTCCCATGCCTCCCTGCCTTCGGGACACACCACCGAGATCACCGGCTGGACCTTGCCGCTGGCGTTGCGCGCGTCGAAACAGGCGGTCCCCGTCCTGCTCGGCCTGTTCGTAGGCCTGGCCGGATTTTCGCGCATCTATCTAGGCTGGCACCATCCCACCGACGTTTTCTTCGGCTGGCTGCTCGGCAGCCTGGGCGGATTCGCCGCCGTAATCATCGCCGAATCCTCGCTTTTCAGGAGATCATGAAATGAGCGTCCTTCGCACCGTCTGGACCCGGCTTGAAAACCACCCCTGGCTGACCATGACCCTGGCCGTGCTGGCCCAGACATGGTTCGCCCTGAACAACCGCGCCCTGTGGTTCTCGGACGAAGTCCGCTACGCCGACGCCTACAACAACCTGGCCGTCAACGGTAAGTGGATGGTCCTGGCTCTCAACGGCCAGGCGTACCCCGACAAGCCCCCGGTCTATTTCTGGTTCCTCTGGGTGCTGGACAAGCTCACCCCGTTCGACGCCCCGGCGGTCTTCTTCCTCGGCGCCGCCCTGTCGGGCCTATTCTTCCTGTTCGCCGCCTACGCCCTGGCCCGGATGCTCAAATTCGACAAGACCACGTCCCTGGCATCCACCCTGATCCTGCTGTCCACCTTCGTGGTTGCCGCCCTGCTGCATTACTCCCGCATGGACCTGCTGTTCGCGGCCCTGATCGTCCTCAGCCACGCCGTCTTCTACCGAGCATACACCGGCAAGAACGAAGGATGGTGGCCGGTCCTGGGATTCGCCCTGGCCGGCGCGGCCACCTTGGTCAAGGGACCGCTCGGCTTCCTGTTCCCCCTGGTCAACATCTCCCTGTTCCTGCTCTTCAAGGGCGAAGCCAAGCGGCTGCTCTCGCGGCGCACGGGCCTCGGCGTGCTGGTCATGCTCGGCATGCTCGCCGCCTGGGTGGCGGGCGTTGTCCTGGCGGAAGGACCGGCCTTCCTGATAAACACCGTTCTCGGCAAGCAGATCCTCGAAAGGGCCACCCACACCTTTCACCACAGGGAACCGTTCTGGTGGTACTTCGCGGCCTTCCCCCTGGCCTGGATGCCGTGGACCCTGGCCCTGTTCACCGCGCCGGTGAAGCGGCTCTTCTCCCTCTCGTTCTGGGGAACGCTGTGGGGCGGGCGACGTCAGGCCGGAGCGAAAACCATGCTCTGGATCATGTTCGCGGCCACCTTCATCTTTCTTTCGAGCCTGAGCGGCAAGGTGTTCATCTACGTCCTGCCCATGTTCCCGCCGCTCGCCATCCTCATCGCCGACGACCTGCGAACCATGGCCGCGGCCCGGGCCGCCAGACTCTGGACGCTGGTGGGCGGCCTGTGGATCGTGCTCGGCGCGGTTCTGCTCCTTGTCGGCGACCTCATCCCCATCCCGGTGCCGGTGCGCGGCATGGGCATCTGCGCCGGAGTCCTCATTCTCGGCGGCGCGGCCATCGTCTCCATGCGGGCCAGGGAATACCGCGCCGCGCTCATGACCTGCGCCCTGGCCATGATCCTCTGGATATACCCGGTGGGCCTGCTCGCCGCGCCCTCTCTTGACGACGCCATGAGCCCCCGCCGCCAGGCCCTGATCCTGGGCGACTACATCGAACACGGCTACACGCCGTTCTCCGCCCGGGTCTACTCCGGCATCTACACATACTACGCCGGACACGACTACGCCGAATACGACAACTACGACAAGCTCATCGAAGACATGAACGCGCGCGACAAGGTTATCCTGGTCATCCGCGCCAGCCATTGGGAAGACATCGAGGACAGGCTGCCGGAATTCCACGTCATAGACCGGCAGTCCATTGCCGGGCTGGTCCACATCCTGGCCATCAAAGGTTGATTGCGGCGATTGTGTTAGACAATCTCTAGACGTTCGACTATACTTTCGGGTCAATGCTGCCCGAAAAAACGTACATGGCGGCTTTGGCCGTCCTCCTCTCCGCGCTCCTCGCCGGATGCGCGCTCTACCCCGCCGTGCAGGTGGCCGGAGGGGCCATGACCGGCTACGACGCCGTGGTCATGGCCGACGAATACCTGCCGCGCGACAACGTTGACGGCGGCAGCCTGCGCATCGTCCGCGACGTCCAGACCGAACGGCGGCTGCGCGAACGGCTCGAACTGAACGGACTCCATCTCTCCGCGCACGTCTTCAACGGCAAGGCCTATCTCGTTGGCCAGGTGCAAAGCCGCAACGTGGCGGATTACGCCATACGCACGGCGGCCACCGTGGACGGCGTCAAGACCATCACCTGCAAATTCTACCCGGCGGCACCGCCCAGGACGGCCGCCCGGGACGCGGCCCGCGACGAACTTCTGCTCAAGGAACTGCGCGGCCGGTTCGACGAGACCAAACGACTCGAAGGAGCGGACCTCCGCGTGGAGGTTATCCGGGGACACGCGGTTCTCATCGGCAGCGCACGGGACTACCACCAGAAAACCGCCGCCCTGGCCATCGCCTCCGAAGTCAACGGACTCGCGGATGTGGTGGACTACATCACGGTCAATACGCCCGCCGAGCCAGTTTCCCCGGACAAGGATTCCGTGGCCGGGAAATAGCCCGGGCAGCGGCGCGCGACCGTTCATCCGCACCCCGGAAAACCCGCTCGCCGACGGCAGGCCCCCGACGACAAAAAAGCGCCCGCTTCCATGAAGCGGGCGCTTTTTTGTTGCATGTGCCGCCGACGTTATTTGTCGAGGCAGTCGAAGATGCGTTCGAAGGTCTTGAGCACTTCGAGGCCGTCTTCGCCGGTGATGGGAACCGGAGTGCCGTTGCGCAGGGCGTCGAGGAAGGCGGTCAGTTCGGCCTTGACCGGCTCGCGGAACATAAGCGGCCACTCGCGCACGGAATAGGATTTGTCGTAGGTGGAGAAGGCCGAGTATTCCTTGACCTCCTGGGTAATCAGGTTGGCGGCGATGTACTTGGACTCGCAGGCGACGTTGATCTTGCGTCCCTTGTAGGGAGTGACCCAGTTGGTGGTGATGTTGGCGAGCACGCCGTTTTCCATCTCGCAGGTGATGAGGGCGGAGTCCTCGTGCTTGCCCAGGGAGGTGGAGGAAACCGCGTACACGGTCTTGAACTCGGAGCCGGTCAGGTAGCGGATGAGATCGATATCGTGGGAACCGAGATCCTTGATGACGCCCACATCCTGAATACGCGGCGGATACGGACCCACGCGCTCGATCTGGATGGAGATGACGTCGTCCCCGACGAGCTCCTTGACCCGGGAGACCGCGGGGTTGAAGCGTTCCACGTGTCCGACCATGAGGGCCACGCCCTTTTCCCTGGCCTTGGCGACAAGTTCCTCGCCCTCGGCCGCCGTCGCGGCAAGGGGCTTCTCGATGATGGCGTTGATGCCCTTGTCCATGACCTTGAGACCGGTTTCATGGTGCAGGCTGGTGGGCACGCAGATGGACATGGCGTCCAGGTCGAGCTTGAGCAGTTCGTCCAGCGAGGCGAAGGCCTTCACTCCGAACTGGGCTTCGACCTCTTCGCGGGCCTTCGGATCGACATCGACCACTCCGACAACTTCCACGCCCGCCATCTCGGTATAGTTGCGCAGATGCACTCTGCCCATCCAACCCAGGCCGACGACTCCGACTTTTATCATATATGTAACCTCGTTCTAGGGTTCGCGTGTGCGTGTGAGTAGTACAGGGCAACGGCCCCTATGGCAACCCCGTAGAGACGCATTCCCCGGTTCGTCTTGCGGCCGGACCGCACATGGGCTACTAACTGTCCATGCAGAAAGGCAATCCATCAGGCCCCATCTGGTTCAGCGTGGGCGAGGCTTCCGGCGATTTGCACGGCGCGGAGCTCATGAAGGCGCTCCGGCAGGCGGACCCGGGCGTATCCTTCACCGGCATGGGAGGCCCGGCCATGGAGGCGGAGGGACTTCGGCCCCGCCATTCCATGCGTGAAATTTCCCTGGTGGGAATCACCGAAATCCTCGGCGGCCTGCCGCGCATTCTCAAACTGCTCAGGGTCATCAGGGGCGAGCTTGAGGCCATCCGGCCCAGGGCCATCATCCTGGTGGACTGCCCGGAATTCAATTTCCGCATAGCCCGGATAGCCAGGAAGCTCGGCATCCCTGTCTACTACTACATCAGCCCGCAGATATGGGCGTGGCGTTCGGGCAGGGCCGAATTCCTGCGCGAATTCGTCCGCAAGGTCATCTGCATCCTGCCCTTCGAAAGGGATTTCTACGCGAAATACGGCATGGATGTGGACTACGTGGGGCATCCGCTCATGGATGTGCTGCCTTTGGACAGGCTGGACGCCGCGCAACCGGACGAGAACCGCGTGGGCCTGCTGCCCGGCAGCCGGACAAAGGAGGTCTCGTCCCTGCTCCCGGTGTTCGCGGACACGGCCCGGCTGCTCGCCGCCGACCATCCCGGCCTGGAATACGTCCTGGTCCGTGCGCCGGGCATGGACGAATCCCTGCTGCGCGCCCTGTGGCCCGACGACATCCCGGTTTCCTTCGTCTCACCGGACGACCGTTACGAGACCTTCAGGTCGTGCAAGTTCATCCTGGCTGCCTCGGGCACCGTCACGCTGGAAACCGCGCTCATCGGCACCCCGGTCCTGGTGGCCTACAAGGTCTCTCCCCTGTCCGAACTGATCGGGCGGCTGCTCGTCAACGTCGAATTCATTTCCCTGCCCAATCTCATCCTCGGCCGCGAAATCTACCCGGAATTCATCGGCAAGAAAGCCTCGCCGGAGAACCTGGCCCGAACGGCCCGGAACTGGCTGGACGATCCCGAAGCCTACCGGGAAGTGAAGGACGGGCTCAACGTCCTGCGCACCATGGTCGGCGACCCAGGCGCGCCCCTTCGCGCCGCCCGGATCATTCTCGACGACCTCGGAAAACTCGCATCGCCGACCGGCTGACTGGCGCCTGCCCGCCATTTCTGTTAAACGGCAGCCATAATGAACCGCTTCGCCTTCCCCCGCACCCTGCCGCCCTGCGCCCCCGTCCAGCCCGCATTCGCGCGTCATTTTTCCGGCTGGCAACTGGGCATGGGCCTGCCCGAGTCCCTGGCCGGACTCCTGCCCGGCCTGTTCCTCCTGAGCGAGGAGAATCCCGGCTGCAAAAGCGCGGCCATGGGCATGGCGCTGTGGGGAATGCAGGCTTACCCGCTGCATCCCGACCTGGCCCGTTGGGCGGTCAAGGCCGTCAATCTCGGGCTCAAGACGGACCGCACCCTGGCCCGGCTCATGATCCTGGCCGCCGAATCCGCGCAACCGGGTGAAGGCGAGGCCGCGGACGCATGGTACGAGCTGGCCCGACAGGACGACCGAAGCCTGATCCTGCGCTTCCTGGCCGTGGTCCTGAACGACCCGGCCAAGGGGCTCGGCTGGCTGCGCCACATCTGGCGTGACCTCATCCACATGGGAAGGCCGGAGATCGCCAAGGCCGCCCTCGACATGGTCCGATGGCCCGAGGCCGCCCTTCCCCTGCGGGCGCGCTTCGAAGCGGACCGGGCCTTCCACTGCCTGCCGCCCGATGAGGCCCTGCCGATCATCGAAAGCCTCGACCCGAATCTCTGGGGGTTATGGCGGGCCTATGCGGGCGGCGAGCTGCTGTTGCGTATGGGACGAACCGGCGAGGCCAAGGGCGCGCTCGCAGGGCTGTGGCAGGCCATCCCCTGGCACGTCAACCTGACGCTCAAGCTCCACGACCTTTTCCGCCCCGCGCCCGTGGCGTCCCCCGCGCAGTGCGAGGAAGCCGCCGTGCTGCTCTACTCCTGGAACAAGGCCGACCTCCTGGCCGAGACCCTGGAATCCCTCCTGCGAAGCGAAATCGGCCGGGCCGGAATCTTCGCACTGAACAACGGGTCCTCCGACCATACCGGCGAGGTCCTCGCCCAGGCAGCGCAAAGGTTCGGCGCGGACCGATTCCACATCGAAACCCTCCCGGTCAACGTGGGCGCGCCCGCCGCGCGCAACTGGCTTCTGTCCCTGCCCGCAGTGCGCAAGGCGCGATGGGCCGCATTTCTGGATGACGACATCATCCTCCCCGAAGACTGGCTGCCGCGATTGCTCGGACCGGCGCAGGGGCGCGACGACCTAGGGGCCGTGGGCTGCCGGATCACCGCCGCGGTCCCGCCTTTCGGACTGCAATCCGCGGACTACAACATCTTTCCCGTGCGGCCGCCCGAGGGAGAACCCGACGCACTGCCCAACCGCGTGCCTGTCCACGATAACTGCGCGGGCAGCCCGGACACAGGGATGTTCACCTATACCCGGCCCTGCCTTTCCGTGTCGGGCTGCTGCCACCTGGTCAACATGCGCTCCATCGGGCGGACCGGCCCCTTCGACCTGCGCTACACGCCGTCCCAGTTCGACGATCTGGACCGCGACCTGCGCGCGAGCCTCGACGGCACCCCGGCCCTGTATGTGGGCGGCCTGGCCGTGCGCCACGTACAGCACTCCTCCCTGGCCAAGTCCAAAACGGCCAGGCAAATCGGCCAGGTCATGGGCAACAAGCTCAAACTGGACACCAAATACTCGGACGAGGAACTGGACCGTCTGGGCCGGGAGAACCGGGCCATGCTCTGGGCCGATCTCGAAGAAAAATCCCGCTTCCTGGTTGACCGCCTGGGCCTGAATGCCTAATTCCTGCCCATCACATTCCCCAATGGAGCAAGAGCATGGAAGATGTCCGCGTCTATGGCGACTTTCACCGCATCAGTCCTGAAATATTCGAGAAAATAAAGGACCTGATGCCCTTCGAACAGGTGGACTACAACGGCGACGTCCTGCGCGTCGACCACGAGGGCCACTACATCCTCATCGACGACTTCATCGAAGCCGTACGCGACAACCTGCCCGAAAACGGCTACGGGCACGTGGAGTTCATCGACCAGCTCGAATGGACCGTCACCCGCTATACGATCAAGCCCGGAAAAATCGAGGAGAAGCTCGTCCGCGTGGACAACGTGCTGGACGCGCACCAAAGGGACCACGGCCTGTAATCCGCTTACCCACGCACAATGAAAAAGGGACTGCAACGCAGTCCCTTTCTTTTTGCCTGATTCAAGACAGTTCGGAGGCGGCGGCCCGCCGCAGGAAACCCAGGATTACGCCAAGGCGTTCCAAAGCATACGCGTGCCGACCAGGAACAGGAGGATCGCGAAAATCTTCTTGAGCTTGGTCACGGGCAGGCTGTGCGCCAGCTTGGCACCGAAAGGCGCGGTCAGCGTGCTGGTCACGATGATGCCGAGCAGGGCCGGAAGGTACACATAGCCGATGTGCGGACCGGGAATGCCCGCCACGGACCAGCCATTGACCACGTATCCCGCCGTCCCGGCCAGGGCGATGGGCAGGCCCACGGCCGCAGCCGTGGCGATGGCCGTGTGCATGGTCTGGTTGCACCAGGACAGGAAGGGCACGGTCAGCGTGCCGCCGCCGATGCCGACCAGGGCAGAGAAGACGCCGATGCCGCTGCCCGCCACGAAGGTGCCAGCATGGCCGGGCAGTTCGCGCTCGCCCTTGGGCTTGATGTTCAGAAGCATCTGGGTGGCCACGTAATAGAGGAACAGACCGAAGAATACCTTCAGGAACAAGGTGGACAGCAGGGAGGCGACCCAGGAGCCGAGGTACGTTCCGACGATGATGCCGGGAGCCAGCCGCCAGAAGGCGCTGTAGTTGATGGCCCCGCGCTTGTGATGGGCGCGCATGGACGAGATGGAGGTGAAGATGATCGTCGCCATGGACGTGCCGAGCGCCACGTGCTGAATGTGCTCCACCGGGAAGTTCTGCCATTCGAAGGCGAAGTTGAGCATGGGCACGATGACCAGGCCCCCGCCGATGCCGAGCAATCCGGCCAGGACCCCGGCGACCGCGCCGAGGCATATGTAGAGTATGTAGGTGGTAATCACGGGTCGAAATCTCCTTTAGAACAGCACGTTCGCGTCTATGGAAGCGATATCCTTGCAGCCGGTCAGGACCATGGCGCCGGAAAGCTGGCTCTTGAGGGTCGCGAAGTATTTCTCGACCCCATCCTGCAAGCCGCCGACAGCCGCCACGGACACGGGACGGCCGATGAGCACACCGTTCGCGCCCAGCGCAAGCATCTTGAGTATGTCCGCGCCGGTCCGGATGCCGCCGTCCACCAGGATGGTGATGTCGCCGTGCACCTTCTCGACCACGTCGGGCAGGGCCTCGGCCGTGCCGGGGGTGTGATCGAGCACGCGGCCGCCGTGGTTGGAGACCACGATGGCGTCCGCGCCCGCCTCCACGGCCAATGCGGCCTCGTCCGGGGTCATGATCCCCTTGAGAATGAACTTCGCGCCCCAGCCGTGCACCTTGTCGATGATCTTGACCAATTCGGCAACGGGCTTCGGGGCCACGGGGCGCCCCATCTGACGCAGGGTAATCAGCCCGGCGGCGTCCACGTCCATGCCGAACACGGCACAGCCGGCGGCGCGGGCCTTCTCCAACTTCTCGTCGAGCTCCACGCCTTCCCAGGGCTTGATGAACGGGATGCCGTGGCCGTCGTTCTTCGCGATGGCGGCGAAACCGGCCTCGTGGATAACGGGCGGCACGCCGTCGCCGGTGCAGCCGATGACCCCGGCCGCCCGGCAACCGCCGACGACCGCGTCGATGTAATCTTCCTCGGACACGCCGCCGCCCATGTTGAAGGACACGCCGCCGATGGGCGCGGCCATGACCGGCATGGACATGTCGATACCCAGCAACGTCGCGGACGTATCGGGTTCAGCCGCGTCGTGCAAAAGCCGCATATTCAGACGGAAACCTTCCAGGGCCTCCACGTTGGCCTTGAAGGACGCGGCCGTCCCCAGACCGCCCATTCCCGGGACCTCGCCCGCGCAGGCCCGTCCGTCGCAGACCTTGCACACCCGGCAGAAGCCTTTCATCAGTTCCCGAGCCTTCTCCTTAATCTCCTTCATCGCTATCTCCTTGAGTATACTTCTCTTTGATTATCAAAGATGATTCTTTCCACTTCATCGAGGTGCTCGCGCATGGCCCGCTCGGCGCGCATGGCGTGACCGTTTCTGACCGCTTCCACAATGGCCCGATGCGCGGCCAGCGACGCCTTCTGCCGCTGGGGAGACTGGACCTCTTCGGACCGGCTCCGGGAAAACCCCTCGTGCAGGGCCGAGACCATTTCACGCAACACCGGGTTGCCCGAGGCTTCGGCCAGGGCCTGGTGGAACTGGTGATCGATTCCCGCCCCGCTTTCGCCGCTCCGGATGGCCTGTTCCTGCTCCATGATGATGGCCTCAAGCCGCATCTTGGCGTCCGGCGAGCCGTTGCGCGCCGCCAGGGCCGCTATTTCCGGCTCAAGCATCTTCCGCACCTCGAACACGTCCTGAAGATCGTAATCACCCGCCAGGACCGCCTCGATGAGCGATCCTTCCCGGCTTCCCTCGTCGGGGCGGCTGACAAAGGTGCCCGCCCCCTGGCGGCTGGTCAGGAGACCGGACTCGGACAATATCTTGATGCCCTCGCGCACCGTGGTGCGGGACACGCCGAACTGCTCCGCCAGCTTCCGCTCGGCCGGCAGCCGGTCTCCGGGCTGCAATCGTCCGTGGTCGATCATCTCCTTGATCTGGTTGACGATCTCGTCGGACATGCTTCTTCTGGTCACTGGCCTGGCTTCCATACTCCGCCTCTTGTAAATTGGTTGGACCAATCAGGTTTAGGCCATGTTGACCGTCGAGTCAAGGGGGAATGAAAAAACAAGGCCGAAATACAGCCCTAAAAAGGGGAAATGGCTGGACGTAACCCCGCTCCCGGCGTTAAGGGGTCCTAGGCCTGTCGCCGCAGGAGGTGCGGTTGAACGGAAGAACGGGCCGAGGTTGCAACCCCCTATACTGCCTTTTGAGAGGCGACTCCATATCATCATGAAAACTCTACAGAAAAAGTACGGATTCTGGACCGCGACCGCCATGGTCGTGGGCATCGTCATCGGCTCCGGCGTATTCTTCAAGGCGGACAACGTGCTTGAGGCCTCTGCCGGAAGTCTGCCCACGGCCCTGCTGGCCTGGCTCATCGGCGGCGCGATCATGGTCGTGACCGCCTATGTTTTCTCCAAGATCGCCACCCGCATCGAACGGGTCAACGGCGTGGTGGACTACTTCGAACAGGCCTACGGCAAAACCGCCGGATACCTGGTGGCCTGGTTCATGACATTCATCTACTACCCCACCCTGGTGGCCGTGCTGGCCTGGGTCTCGGCCAACTACACGCAGGGACTTTTCGGCGCGGAAAACATCCTGTGGCCCCTGTCCTGGGTCTACATGACCCTTTTCTTCCTGCTCAACTATTTCTCGCCCGTCCTGGCCGGGCGATGGCAGGTAACGTCCACCGTGGTCAAACTGATTCCCCTGGCCCTGGTGGCCGTGGTCGGAACCATCGCCGGACTGAGCAACGGCATGACCGTGGAGAACTTCACCACCGCGGCAAAGACCGTCTCCGGCGAAGGCGGCGGCCTGGCCCTGGCCACCCTGTCCACGGCCTTCGCCTACGAGGGCTGGATCATCGCCACCGTCATCAACGCCGAACTTCGGGACGCCAAGCGGACCCTCCCCCGCGCCCTAGTGGTCGGAACCATCGCCGTGGTCTGCATCTACATGCTCTACTACATAGGCATTTCCGGCGTTCTGACCAACGAACAAGTCCTGGCCGAGGGCGACGCAGCCCCGGTGCGGGTCATTTCGCTCATCTTCGGACGCCTGGGCGGCACCCTGCTCACGGTCTTCGTCATCATCTCCTGCCTGGGCACCCTCAACGGCCTCATCATGGGATCGGCGCGCGGCATGTTCTCCATCGCCTCCCGTGGGCTCGGCCCGAAACCCGACTTCTTCTGCCGGGTCAATCCCGTGACCAACAGCACCACCCATTCCGCCGTTCTGGGCTACGCACTGTCCTGTTTCTGGCTGCTGGTCTGGTATGGCAACTTCGCGGGCTGGTGGGGCAACTTCATGGACATTTCCGAGCTGCCCATCGCCTTCCTGTACGTCATTTACATCTCCCTCTACATCTGGGTCATGAAAACCTTCACCGATCTGGGCAACGCCAGCCGCTACCTCTGTCCGGTCCTGGCCGGAGCCGGTTCGATCTACATCATCTGGGGCGCCATCCAGAAGGCCATGTTCCTGCACTTCCTGGTCGTCTCCCTGCTCATCCTGATGTCGGGCGTCTGGCTCATGCACGGACGCAGACCGAAAAACCGCAAACGGCAAAAAGCATAGCCGGAAGCGGACCGAAACCATCAGGCCGACGCGCGCATACTGCGGGCGTCGGCCCTTTTTTTGGACTTATATATTTACCTTTCGCAGCAGAACATCACACTGCGAAAAAGCCCGCGCCGAAGGCGCTTACACGGGATGCAAGGGTGCGAATCCTTGCCCGCCGGAGGCGAAATCACCCGATTATTGCCGCGAAGCGGCTTTCAACTCCTGATTATCCTTTTCAGAAAGTTAAAGGGTGGTTCCTTTTTTGGGATGGAACGATGAAAAAATCAGGTTTTGAAGCCGCCTGCGGCGGGATTGTCGAAGGATTTCGCCTCCGGCGGGCAAGGGGAACGCCCCTTGCATCCCCGTTGCCGCCCTAACGGGCGGAGTGTCCGGCGTTCGGTTTATTGCGGGAGGCGCGGCGGTTGGGCGGTGGTTGGGCGGTGGAGAAATCAGGGTTGAAGCCGCCTGCGGCGAGATTGTCGAAGGATTTCGCCTCCGGCGGGCAAGGGGAGCGCCCCCTTGCATCCCCGTTACCGCCCTGACGGGCGGAGGGCGGTTTTGGGATGAACGGGTTTAGGCGCGGCGCAGGGTGTGAAGGGTTATTTCGGGCACGGTGCCGATGCGCATGGGCGGCCCCCAATAGCCGGTACCCATGTTCACATAGAGCTGCGTGCCGTCATGCATGTACGCCCCGCGCACAAAGGTCTGAAACAGATGAATGACATAGTTGTACGGGAAATACTGTCCGCCGTGCGTATGCCCGGAAAGCTGAATGTCGAAGCCCGCCTCGGAAGCGGCGTACACGGAATCGGGCTGGTGGGCCAACAGCACGGACACGTCATGGACAGGCGCTCCCGCCATGGCCTTCGACGGCGAGGAGGCATGACCCGGGACAATCCGCCCGGCGCGCAGGTCCGTAACCCCCGCCAGCAGGAGCCTGCCGTTCCCCGTGTCTATGAGCGCATGTTCGTTGACCAGAGGCCGAAAGCCCAGCCTGCGCGCCTCGGACAGCCACTCGAAAACGCCGGAATAATACTCGTGATTGCCGGTGCAGAACCACACCCCGTGCGGGGCAGACAGGCCGCCGAAGGGCATAACGTCCGTCTTGAGCCCGTCCACGGCCCCATCCACCATGTCGCCGGTGTGCACGATAAGATCGGGGGCGAGGCTGTTGACCGCGTCCACGACCTTGCGCGCCCATCCAGCCCGAATGGTCGGGCCTATATGGGTGTCGGATATCTGCGCGATGGTGAATCCGTCCAGACCGGCGGGAAGATCAAGCACGAAAAAATCGTTCTTCAGCACCGAAGGCTTGCGCCGGGCGTTGTATACGCCGAATCCGGTCATGGGCAAGGCGGCGGCCAGGAACAGCCCATTGGAAGCGTTGAGCAGGAACCGGCGGCGGGCATGGTTTGGACCGATGAAATAGGGCCGCTTGCTGCGCCGGATAAACAGCCTTTTCAGACCGGAAGCCACGGCTCCGAACAGGCTCGGGATATCCCGGGCCAACATGAACACAATCAGGATGGAAACAAATCCGAGAAAGGTGAATCCGACCCAGTCGATGGAATCGCAGGCCACCATTTCATATCGGTTGGTCCGGTGCAGCATCCAGGTCAACCGATGGCCGAACAGAAGCAAGGCCAGCAGGGCCCAAAGCGTGATCTTGCGGCTGCGGGCCATTTGCAAAGGATTTATCAACCGCCACCCCAAATAGAGGACCAACAGGGTGGAAACGGCCATGACAATAATGAACCAATAGCTCATGACGGGATTCCCTCAGGACGTTTTCATCATAAGCATGGAGGACATCGCGGGCTATGTCAAACCGGGTTCCCCCCATCCTCCCCGGTTCTCAAGCGGGGGGGAATCTGCTAGAAGCAATCAAACCAAGCGACAAGGAGCCGCTCCCCGTGAACCTGGACCTGCAACCGGACCTGCCCGTAACACTCATCGAGGCCAACCCGATCCTGGACCTTGTGGCCAAGACCGGCATCCTGGTGCTGGCCGGGCTCCTCGCCTTCCTCCTGACACGGGCGCTGCTGCTGCGGGGGGCCCGCGTGTTCTCCCACCGCACCCAAAACAGCTTCGACGACTTCCTGCTGGAAGCCGGTTTCTTTTCCCGCGCCGCGCTCCTGGCCCCTGCCTTGGTCTTCTTCTGGGGGCTGGAGTTCTTCTCCGGGCTGACGGGAGTCCTCGACCGCCTCATCCACGCCTATCTGGCCGTGAGCGTGGTCCTTATCCTGGCCAAACTCCTCGACGCGCTGTCCGGACTGTACAGGACCTTCGAGGTGTCCAACCGCCGCC
The DNA here is from genome assembly GCF_028532725.1 of Desulfovibrio sp. Fe33. Lineage (NCBI taxonomy): Bacteria > Pseudomonadati > Thermodesulfobacteriota > Desulfovibrionia > Desulfovibrionales > Desulfovibrionaceae > Desulfovibrio > Desulfovibrio sp. Fe33. Next base: position 30,458 of record NZ_JAQKGU010000006.1, on the reverse strand, counting down.
CCATCAAGGGATACGTGCAGTTGGTCAAACTGTTCATATACATGATCTGCGCGGTCTCCGTGGTCGCCATCCTCCTCGGCGAATCGCCGTGGGGACTGCTTTCCGGCATTGGTGCCATGACCGCGGTGCTCATGCTCGTCTTCCGCGACACCCTTCTTTCCCTGGTGGCGGGCATCCAGATATCGGCCAACGACCTGCTGCACACCGGCGACTGGATCGAAATGCCCGCTATGAACGCGGACGGCACCGTCATCGACATCGCCCTGAACACGGTCAAAATCCAGAACTGGGATATGACCGTGACGGCCGTTCCGACCTTCAAGTTCCTGGACACGCCCTTCAAGAACTGGGAAAGCATGACCAAAAGCGGCGGACGCAGAATCAAGCGCGCCATCATGATCGACCAGTCGTCCATCCGGTTCGCGGACCCGTCGCTCAAGAAGCGGCTCATGACGGTCCAACACCTGGCCCCGTTCATCGAAATGCGCCAGAAGGAAATCGACGCCGCAAACGCCGCGTCCGGCGCGGACCCGGCCTCGCCTCTCAACGGCCGCCGCATGACCAATATCGGCCTGTTCCGCCGCTATGCCCTGGAATACCTGCGCTGCCATCCCAAGATCCGCCAGGACATGACCCTGCTCGTGCGCCAACTGCAACCCCACGCCGATGACGGACTGCCGCTGGAGATATACTGCTTCACCAGCGAAACGGCCTGGGCCCTGCACGAGGACATCCTATCGGACATCATGGACCACCTCCTGGCCGCCCTGCCCGAGTTCGACCTGCGCGCCTACCAGCGCAACGCCCTGGTGGACAGCCGGGCGGCGATCTAGCGGATCATCAGGCTGCGCGGGGAGATTCAACGCCTGGATGATGTCATCAGGACAATATCAACGATAATGATTCCTGCTGAAACGGCCGGGCGGGCAAGACTCGTGCCGGAAAAACACCCTGAAAACGTCCAATAATACGGTTGACACGCGCTGACTCCCGGCCTGCGGACGCTTGCCGGAATTCGGGAAAAACTCCCAAATAGATTGTTTTTTTTCTTGTGGAATACCTAAAATCGGCTGTTCCCATCCGCCAGCCCTTGTGGTAAGCAGTCTTTCACGGAACGAGACCATTCTTTTTTCGCCCGCCCCACGAGCTTCTGTCGAAAACAAATCCCGTCGAAATCGAAACAATTTTTTTCTAAACTTACTCTAGAAAAAAGTTAACTATATTGCCGTGTTCATTTTTCGACAACAGTTGAAAACTTTTTCTATTTTTCATTAATCGCAGATAATCGCCTATAACTTGGAAATCCTGGTCAGGTAGTCAAATATTTTCAGAATCCCCCCTGTACAAAATTTGTTTCGTGGGATAGATTGACCCTCACGCGTTCAAGCCCTTTTTCCCATCGGAATCGGGCCGCGTCCGCCCCGGGGAATGGTGACGGTAAAGGCATCCCCGGACATTATCACTACTTACGTTACTTACGTCGGGTGCAGCCGCCCAAAAGGGGTTGCGCCATTGCGAGGAGTCGAGATGAGCGAGCCCATTGGGGTCTGGAATTATGTTCGCGGGTTCGAAAATCTGAGCCTGTGCGATTGGCCCGGAAAGACCTCATGCATCATATTTTTGGGAGGCTGCAACCTGCGCTGCCCAACCTGCCATAATTTTCAGCTCGCCTGGGACATGCACTCCCTGCCCGCCATCGACCCCCAGCGCGTCAGGGCCTACCTGCGCGACCGGGCCGGATGGCTGGACGGCGTGACCATCACCGGAGGCGAACCCACCACGGTGCCCGGCGTGGGCGAACTGGTCTACGAAATCCGTAAGGCCGGTCTGCCCGTCAAGATGGACACCAACGGTATGCGCCCCGAGGTGGTCGCCGACCTCCTCCAAGCCAAGCTCGTCGACACCTTCGCCGTGGACGTCAAAGGCCCCTATGCAAAGTATCCGGCGCTGACCGGCAAGGCGGTTTCCGAAATCGCCGCCCGCGCCAACATGACCCGCATCTTCGAGATGGCCGCGGCCATGCCTGACGCCTTCTACTTCCGGATCACCCAGGTGCCCGGCCTGACCAAAGCCGACGTCGCCGTCGCGCAAAGCTATCTGCCCCCGAAACATGAACTGAAAATCCAGAAATTTGTGCCCCCAAGGAGGACGCCGGAGAATGCCAAGTCAAATCATGAAGAGAGACGGCCGGCTGGAAACATGGTCGACTGACCGCATCTCACAGGCCATTTTCAAGGCGCTCAGCGCCAGCGGAATCAAAGACCCGCTCCTTGCCAAGCGCCTGGCCCGCAAGGTCGAGAAGAAACTCGACGACATGGACATCCCCGAGCAGGAACACGTCCAGAACATGGTCGAACAGGTCCTCATGGAGGGACGGCAGTACGACATCGCCAAGAAGTACATCCTGTACCGCGAAAAGCGCCGTCAGCTCCGCTCCCAGAAGGAAGCCTACCTGGACATCAAGGAAGTCATAGACACCTACCTTGACCAGGCCGACTGGCGCGTGAACGAGAACGCCAACATGACCCACTCCTTCCAGGGGCTCATGCTGCACCTTTCCGGCACGGTCCAGGCCCGCTACGCCCTGGAGAAGTACCCCGAGGAGATCCGCCTGGCGCACGAGCACGGCTATTTCCACATTCACGACCTCTCTTTCGGATTGGCCGGTTACTGCGCGGGCTGGTCCCTGCGCGATCTGCTCCTCGAAGGCTTCAACCTCGCGGGACGCGCGTCCGCGGGTCCGGCCAGGCATTTCGACACGGCCCTCGGGCAGATGAACAACTTTCTCGGCACCCTCCAGAACGAGTGGGCCGGAGCCCAGGCGTTCAACAACGTCGACACCTATCTGGCCCCATTCATCCGCGTCGACGGACTGGACTACGAACAGGTGCGCCAGTGCATGCAGAAGTTCGTCTTCAACCTGAACACCACCTCGCGCTGGGGCGGCCAGTCGCCGTTCACCAACCTTTCCTTCGACCTGGTGGCTCCCAAGCACATCGCCACCGAACCGATCATCGTCGGCGGCAAGTACGACGAAGAGCTGACCTACGGCGATTTCCAGGAAGAAATGGACATGGTCAACAAGGCGTACATCGAGGTCATGCTCGAAGGCGACTACAGCGACCGCATTTTCTCCTTCCCCATCCCGACCTACAACGTCACCGAGGACTTCCCCTGGGAATCCGAGATCGGCGACCTGCTCATGAAGCTCACCGCCAAGTACGGCGTGCCCTACTTCCAGAACTTCATCAGCTCCGACCTCAACCCCGAAGACGTCCGCTCCATGTGCTGCCGCCTCCAGATGGATCTCCGCGAGCTGCGCAACAAGACCGGCGGACTGTTCGGCGCGGGCGACCTGACCGGTTCCATCGGCGTGGTCACGCTCAACCTGCCCAAGCTCGCCTATCTGGCCCAGAGCGAGGACGATTTCCTCGATCTGGTCGAGGAATACGCCGAGCTGGCCAAGGACTCCCTGGAATACAAGCGCAAGGTCATCAACGCCAACCTTGAGGCGGGCATGTTCCCCTGGTCCAGACGCTACCTCAAGAACGGCTACAAGGGCCACTTCTCCACCATCGGCCTGCTCGGCGGCCACGACGCCTGCCTCAACCTCATAGGCAAAGGCATCGAGACCGAGGGCGGCGTGCGCCTCATGCGCCGCACCCTCAACCACCTCCGCCGCATCACGGCCCGCTTCCAGGAGGAGACCGGCAACCTCTACAACCTTGAGGCCACTCCGGCCGAGGGCACCAGCTACCGGCTGGCCAAGATCGACAAGTCGCTCTACGCCGACATCAAGACCCAGGGCAACGGCACCCCCTACTACACCAACTCAACGCAGTTGCCCGTGGGCATCTCCGACGACGTCCTCTACGCCCTGGAACACCAGAACCAGCTCCAGCCCCTCTATACCGGCGGAACCGTGTTCCATACCTTCCTAGGCGAGGCCGTGTCCGACCCGAAGTCCCTCAGGAACTTCATCATCAAGGCGTTCACCAAGACCAAGATTCCCTACATCTCCATCACGCCCACCTTCTCTATCTGCAAGGAGCACGGCTACATCCTGGGCGAGCACTTCGAATGCCCCACCTGCGGCCAGGAGGCCGAGGTCTATACGCGGATCGTGGGCTACTACCGCCCAGTGTCCCGCTGGAACAAGGGCAAACAGGCGGAATACACAGACCGAGTGGTCTTCAGCGACTGCCTGTGCAACTAATCGAGTTCTGAAGACCCCTAAGAGGATAGGGGTCTGAGGATAGTGGAATGTAATGCCCGCTGTCACCGGCAGCGGGCATTACGCTTTTTCAGGGTTCGCCTCCCCTTTCCCCCTGGCCCCCCTATCCTCTCTCACCCTCCGAAACTTTTTGGAGGCGCATCCGCGCGGGTGCAGATTGTCGGAAAGAGCGGTCTCTTTCCAAGTCACAAGATTGATCCCGTCGATTCGTAAAAAAAGAAAACTGAAGCCCCCCCCCGCGAAGCGGCTATATAAAGTTTGGGAAAAGAAGGGGATGGGGGTTCGGGGGAAGGGGAGGAAACAACCCTTTTCAAAGGGTTTTTTCTCCCCTTCCCCCGACCGCCGGAGGCATCATCCCCCAGCCCTCACCGCTTGCCGGGGCTCGGGCGAGGTGGTAGAGGAATCGGCCATGTCATATCTCAAGGAATTCAAAAACGCGGTATCGCGGACGCGGAAGCTGGGACTGGGCGAACCAGCGGTCAATGAAACGGCCATGCCGTTGGATCAGGCCGTGCTGAACGCCATCGAGGAAACGGGCCACATTCCGTTCCGACAGCGGGCGGTGCAGGCTCTTTCCGTGAACTTCGGCATGTTCCATATGCTGACCAAAAAATTCCATATTCCCGGCGGCGTGTTGACCATGGGCAACGTGTCGGTTGACGGCGAAATGCGTTTTCCGGTCACGCCCGCGCATTTCCGGAAGATGGTCGAAAACGAATCGGGCGAGGACGCATTGGGCACCTATCATCTGTGGACCACCCTGCCCGGCGGCATCATCCTGGACCACGTCCTGCCTTCGGCGCTGTCCGGCGACGGACTTATGGAAGTGAACGAAGCCGTGCCCGCCGAACGTTACCTCTACGGTCCGGCCGACGAGCTTGGACACGGGATCGAATACCATCCCATGGTCGCGGGACTGGAGTTTCTCATCGCCTCGGGCACCATCGACCGCGAGGCCATGGAATACCTCATGGGCGAAAAATTTCCCAAGCAGTACGGCGGCTGATCGTCAGTCCATCAAATCCCGCAGCCAGACCTGAAAGGCCGGTTCCACCTCGTCCGGCAGGCGAGACAACTCCGAGCGGCCCCTGACCAACAAGACCTTGACCACTGCGCCGGGACGGTGACGACGCCACAGGCTGTTCGGCAGCCTCGCCTCTGCTCGCCGCGTGAACCCGTCCGGGTCCGCGTACTTGTATTCTATAACCAGGCTGGCCTGCGGATACTCAGGGTCCTCGACCGTGCGGGCGTGGAGCACCAGGCCGGATGTCATTTCCTCGCCGAACAGCCGGGCGCGCTCTGCCCGCAGGATATCGTAGGGAATGGAGGCCAGCCCCCAGCAGATAAGCCCCACCGCCGCCACCCCGATCAGGATGCGGGCCAACCGTTGCGCAAGAGTGCGTCTGGGAGCGGAACCGGAAAGATAGACCATGCGGCGCAGGATACATTCCCTCCCGCCCCTGCGCAAGCGATCGAAAAATCATGCGCCGCCCTCCAGCTTTGCTTGCCATTCCCTGAGCCCCGGAGTAATTGTACTTCCTGGCGGATGAACACCGCCACTTTGGGGGGAATCTACATACATGCAAAATGCAATCAGGCAAGTGGAAGAAAGCATCCTGCGCATGACCGCCGTGGTCCGTGCCAGGCAGGCCGCCGTGACGGCCAAAAGCTTCGGTGAAGAGCCCAATCCGACACTCCGGCCGCGCGGCTGGTGGGTACTGGCGTGCGGCGACTCCTTGGACAAAGCCTCTTTCGACAACCGTGAACAGGCTCGCGAACGCCTGCTCGCCGCCACCCGCAAGGCGGGTCTCGTCCTGCCCGAAAACATCTGGGTCTGGGACGACAACGGCACCGCGCAACTGGTCATCAGCACCGTGCCGTCCATCCAGCGCGCGAACATCCTGGCCCAGAAGCTCCGCGAAAAAGGGCTGATCATCCGCATCAAGCGCGAAGATTTCTAAGCGCTTCCCACATTCCAGCGTAAAGAATGCCCCGACAGGGCCTGTCTTCCGGACTCGCTTCCACTATAGGAAGGGGCCGGACGGACGTCTTCGACGGCCCAAGGTCCCTTTGAAAAGGGAACTATCCCTTTAACACCCTGAAGACGAAAATCAGACGGTAGAAACCGCTTCGCGGTAATAGTCGGGTGATTTCGCCTCCGGCGGGCAAGGGTACGCACCCTTGCATCCCCTGTATGCGCCTTCGGCGCGGATTTTTTCGACTCCACGGCGTCCTGACGCGGAAGCTGGGAATTAATTATATGGGTCCCTTTGAGAAGAGTTCTTGAGAATCTCCCACACTTCTTATGTCGCCTCCGGCGAAGTGCGTAGGCGTAACAAAAGACCTTACCGCGCTCGCGTCTCCCGCGCAGCGGCACAAAAAGTTTAGGAAGGGAAAGAGGATAGGGGGTCCGGGGGGAAGGGGAAAGGGAAAGCCCTTTTCAAAGGGTTTCCCTTTCCCCTTCCCCCCGGCCGCCGGAGGCTTCTAGCCTCTGGATTCCGGCAGATAGGGGGTGAGTTCGGTCACGGCCTCGAAGAGGAAGTGATCGACGAGATGGCACATCATGTGCCCGGCGGCGATATGAATTTCCTGGATGATGGCGGTATCGCCCGAGGGCACGGTCACGAGAAAGTCGGACACGGCGGCCATTTCAGCACCGCTCTGGCCGGTCAGGCCGACGGTGACGATGTTGTTGCGCTTGGCTTCGCGCATGGCCCGGATGACGTTGGTGCTGGTGCCCGAGGTGGAAAAGCCCACGAGAATATCCCCGGACCGCCCCAGGGCAAGGAGCTGCTTGGAAAAAATCTCGTCGAAGCTGTAGTCGTTGCCGATGGCGGTCAGGGCAGACGTGTCGGTGGTCAGGGCCAGACCGGGCAGCGGCGGCCGTTCCATGCGGAACCGGTTGGTGAACTCGGCGGCCAGATGCTGGCTGTCGGCGGCGGACCCGCCGTTGCCGCAAAACATGACCTTGCCGCCCCCGGCCAGGCATACGGCCATGGCCCGGGCGATCTCGACCACCAATTCAGCCTTGGTATCGAAAAAGGCCTTGCGCACGGCCAGACCGGCCGAAGCGTGATCCATCACCTTCTGCAAAGCGGATTCAGACATGCATTCCTCATTTATGGTTGTCGTCCAACAATAGTCAGACCTGCCTATACTGCCGAAATCCACGCTTGCCAAGCCTTACCGGTCCGGGGGCGAGGAAAAGACTTTTATTCGGCCCTCTTTTGCGGTACAGCCCAACCTTGCGCCCGGCGCGGGCCGTTTCACGCCGGATCATACACCATTCAGAACGCATCAAGGCATCCAAGACAATGACCGAATCCAAGGAAAGCACCGTCCGGCTGCTCATCACCTGCCCGGACCAGCCGGGCATCGTAGCCGCTGTTTCCGGTTTTCTGCACAGCAAGAACGCCAATATCATCCACTCGGACCAGCACTCCACCGACCCAGAAGGCGGCCGGTTCTTCATGCGCAACGAGTTCTTCCTGCCCGGCCTGGACATGGACGGCCTGGACAACCTGCGCCGGGAATTCGCCGAGGAAGTAGCCGGCAACTTCGTCATGGGCTGGTCACTGAACCCGGTCTGGACACCCAAGCGGATGGTCATTCTCTGCTCCAAGGTCGACCACGCCCTCATGGAGCTTCTCTGGCGCTGGAAGCGCGGCGAACTGGACGCCGAAATATCCATGGTCATTTCCAACCATCCGACGCTGCAACGCGAGGTGGAGAACTTCGGGGTGCCCTTCCACCACGTGCCGGTGGGCCCTTCCCTCCGCGACAAGGTCACGGCCGAGGACACCATGATCGAGCTGATGAACGGCCAGACGGATCTCATCGTGCTCGCCCGCTACATGCAGATCCTGACCTCCGATTTCGTCAGCCGCTATCCCAACCGGATCATCAACATCCACCACTCGTTCCTGCCCGCCTTCGTGGGCGCTGACCCGTACCGCAGGGCCTATGAACGCGGGGTCAAACTGATTGGCGCCACTGCTCACTACGTCACCGAAAAGCTGGACGAGGGGCCGATCATCGAACAGGACGTCATCCGCGTGACCCACAGCCACACGGTGGACGACCTGAAGAGACTCGGCGGGGACATCGAACGCCAGGTTCTGTCCCGCGCCGTCAAATGGCACCTGGAGGACAGGGTCATCGTGGACGGCAACAAGACCATCGTCTTCCGCCGCTAACCGACGCCCGAAGACTAGAGAAACGCAAATGAGGACCGCCGCCCGTCCAAGGGTCAGGCGGTCTTTTTTACGCCGTATTTTCGCAGGATTTCGGTCAGGCGGGCCGTCAGGTTGGTGGTGGTCCGGGCCACCAGCTCCAGGTTGATGAGGACCATGATATCAACGCGGAACACGGCCCGCTTCCAAAGCTGGGACAGCCCCTCGCGCAGTTCTGGCTCCAGGGAGAGCATGGACATGGCTTCGGTCATCTGCTTCGAGGTCTTGAGCTTGAACAGCAGGGTGTCATCCCTGGTCACATCGTTGCCGAAGAGCTGCTTCTTGCGGATTTTGGACATGCCGGGCAGCGCGTCCACGGCCTGGGCGGGCACCCGCCTGGCCCGGCCGCTGCGGACCTGGATTTTGCCCCCCTCCTCGCGGCCGCATTCCTTGAGAATCTGGATGAAGTGGTTTTCCAGCAGGAAAAACAGAATCTTCTCCAGCACGGGCAAACTGAAATCCTTCTTGAGCGGCAGGATGCCCCGAATCTGATCCGGAATCACGTTTTCAAGCGCCTTGAAGAAATGGTCGCCGGTCACGCCAAAGGCGATGGACGCCCCGACGCCGAGCCCCACAAGCTGGTCCAGCACGAACTTGAACCAGACCTGCTCCCTTTTCCGCTCCTCGGGGTCCCTGGCTCCGGCATCGCCGTCAGGGGTCGCCGAAGCCTCCGCCACCCGCGCCCGGTACTGGTTCTCGAACTCCTCGGCAACGGGGTCGATACAAACGATGCGCGCGGCGTGAAGCAGTTCGCCGGATGAAAGATCGCCGGATTGTGACAGGGGCTTGATCCCCTTGAGCAGCATGGCCTGAATCAGCTTTGCCCGCGCACGGCGAGAGGAATTTTCCCGGGCCTCGATGTAGCTCTTCTGGATACGGGTCTTGGAAATCTCCTGATCCGTGGGATTGAGACGCGAAAGGATATCGTCAAAAAGGAATCGGATGACCAGGAAGCTTCGCTCCTTGGTAATGGCGTACTTTCCGCCGTCCAGAATCTCGCGATGGGCTTCCTTCACGCGGCTGGCGATGAATTCCTCCACGAAGGCGTTCCAGAAAACCTGGTCGATCCGATGCTTCTCGATAAGCGCGCCGTACTGCTCCAGGCTCTGCCGGCCGAAATAGCGCAGGACCAGCTCCTCAAAATTGTCCGTAACCAGGGCCATGGCGTAGACGATGCCCTGGGCGCATTTGACGAGCACGGCCTCGCCGTTGAGCAACGCGGCCTCAAGTTCGCCGCGCCGCGCCGAGTCCCCGGCCTTTACCGCCTTCTCATGATGGGCCAGCAAGACGATGAACCGGCCGATCCGCCCGTGAATGAATTCGTATCCGGGATGGCCCACCCGGCCGCACAGAAGCTCCATGACGCTGCTGCGCTGCGCGTCGAGCATGGGGTATTCGTTGATGGCCGGGGCGTTCTGCTCCAGTATCGCCAACAACATCTCGCGCTCCGTGACCTCGCGCAACGATGAACGTTCCTTCAAGGCGCGCAGCGTCTTCTGGTAGGCGGCAAGGCGTTCTTCCTTATCCGCTCTTTGCGTCCTGATTCCGGGGGATGCTTCCGTCATGACCTCAAAATATCCTCAATGCAGCTTTTCGCGAGCATAACCCTATGCCATCAGCACGGCTTCTGCAAAAGGATTTTCCCCGGCCGGACCGGGACAAAAGCTTCCGCTCCACCCTTGACCTCAACCGCCCGGGGCGGCCATAACACAGCCGTGATAACCTGCACGAAATGCGGAGGCAAAAACTCCGACGACGCCCTGGCCTGCGCCCGATGCGGCAACAAGCTCCAATCCTCCCGACGCTCGTCATCGCGCCCGGACCATTCCGCCGCGCCCCTCGAACCCTTCCGGCACCAGGGCCTCCCCCGGGACCTCATGCGAACCGTCAAACGTATGCTGGAAGCTTGGGCCTACGTCCTGGTCCTCGGCACTGTGGCCGGATTCTCCATCGCCTACAAGGTCTGGTGGCCACTCTACCCGACCGTGGCCATCATAGCCCTCCTCCTCTGGTTTCGAAGAGATTAACTTGCCTTTATCGCCCGGCTCCTGAGCTGTTTTGAACAACCTCGCCAACAAGGCGAACGGGGTTGTTTCCTTGCGGCCTGCCCCAAAAGCATGAATTCGACAATCCGCTCGAACCGGCAGGGCAAGAAACGGGACAACGGGCGTCAGGCGAATCGTCCGACACATGTGCCTTGAAGGGCTTCAAGACCAACTTCCACGACAAAGACGTAAGAAAAGGCAACTTCAAGCCGTGGAGTAAAGCCGTTTCAACCGAATCTCGCCCCGCGCCCCAGGTAAATCGGCCCGATTCTGGAAAGCGAATTTCCAGTTCCAGACTATATTCGACAACAATTTAAATACGATGTAGCGTGTTCCTTCCCCCCGAACGTGGAGTGGAGGCACGGCAACCCCATGTCGACCCACCAACTGCAAGACGTTGTAAAACCAGAACTATTTTCATACCATGGAGTTAAATCGGACAACCGAACGGACCGATTGGCAAACAGGGCAAGATTCCATGCTTCGACAGACAAGAAAATGCCAAATAAATAGGCAAGTAAGAATATCTTTTGTTTAAATTGACAATTCTCTTCAATTGGCAGTAAAAGAGCTGGTATACCAGAACAGGAACTTACAGGATTATCCATGGGGTCACAAAACACACCTCTTCTTGAAGCAACCGATTTACAGAAACGCTTCGGTGGAATCCAAGCGGTCACGGACTATTCCCTGACGCTGACCCCGGGCGAACTGGTCGGACTCATCGGCCCCAACGGGGCGGGAAAAACCACTGTCTTCAACCTCCTTACCGGCGTCCTGCCTCCGACGGACGGCTCCATTGTATTCGACGGCAAGGACATCACCCGATGCAAAGCCACGAACACAGCCCGTTCCGGCATGGCCCGCACCTTCCAGAACATCCGCATCTTTCAGAGCATGACCGTCCTGGACAACATCAAGGTCGGCTTTCACAACGGCGCGGGTTGCGGATTTTGGCAAACACTGCTGCATACTCCCGCCTTCCGGCAATCCGAACGCGAAATCGAGGAGCAGGCCGTAAAACTGGCGGGCATCCTCGGCATTGAGCAACACTTGCGCACCATCGCGTCCACCCTTTCCTACGGCGACCTGCGGCGTCTCGAAATCGCCCGGGCGCTCGCCCTGCGGCCCAAGTTGCTGCTCCTGGACGAACCCGCCGCAGGCATGAACCCGCAGGAGACCCAAGACCTGATGCAGGTAATTCGGCACGTCAACCGGGAATTCGAACTCGCCATCCTGCTCGTGGAACACGACATGCCGTTCGTGATGAACCTGTGCCAACGCCTCCAGGTACTGAACTACGGACAACTGCTCACCGAGGGCACGCCCGAAGAGGTGCAGAACAACCCGGATGTCATCAAGGCGTATCTCGGTTCGGAAACGGGGAGCCGCAAATGACGAAAGACATCATGCTGAACATACAATCCTTGGACGTATACCGGGGCAGCACCCACGTCCTGCACGATATTTCCCTGCAAATCGGCCGAGGCGAGTCCGTGGCCCTCATCGGAGCCAACGGCGCGGGCAAAACGTCCACGCTCAGGACCATTTCCGGGCTGCTCTCCCCGAGAGGCGGCACCATCACCTACCGGCCGTCGCCGGACGCCGACCCTCTCGCGCTCCACAACATGAAGACCGAGGACATCGTGGCGGCAGGTGTTTCCCACTGCCCGGAAGGGCGCGGCGTATTCAGCCAGCTCAGTGTCCTTGAGAACCTGAACATCGGGGCCTTCCTGCGAAACGACAACGAGGGCATCAAGCGGGATCTCGACCAGATTCTGACGCTCTTCCCCATCCTGGCGGAACGGCGAGGCCAGGCGGCCGGTTCCCTGTCCGGCGGCGAGCAGATGATGCTGGCCGTGGGCCGCGCGCTCATGAGCAGACCCAAGCTGCTCATGCTCGACGAGCCGTCATTGGGATTGGCACCCCTGATCGTGGAGCAGATCTTCAAGCTTTTGCAGGAAGTAAACGAAACCGGCGTGACCATCCTGCTGGTCGAGCAAAACGCGGTCATGGCCCTTGAGTTCGCGGACCGGGCCTATGTCATCGAAACCGGCCGCGTAGTCATGGAAGGCCCCAGCAACGAGCTTGCCAACGACGACAACGTCCGCAAGGCCTACCTCGGAGGATAGCCATGGATACCGCATATCTCGCACAACAACTGCTCAACGGTCTCATCCTGGGGTCCATGTACGCTCTGGTCGCCATCGGCTTTTCCATGATCTACGGCATCATCAACCTGATCAACTTCGCGCACGGCGACATCCTCATGATCGGCGCATTCGCCACGCTCGGACTGCTTGCCCATCTCGGGCTGCCCATCTGGGCCGTCATGATCGGCGTCATCGCGGTCGGCGCGTTCTGCGGCATCCTCATCGAACGGATCGCCTTCCGGCCCATGCGCGGCGCACCGCAGGTCACCGGGTTCATCGCCTCGCTCGGCATCTCCATCATCATCCAGAACCTCGGCATCCTGCTTCTTTCGGCCCAGCCCCGGAACTTTTCGTTCCCGCCGTCGTTCCTGCAAAGCGTGTCCGTGAGCGGCTTCTCCATCCGCGTGGTGGACCTGAGCATCATTTTGGTCACCCCCCTGCTCATGGCGGCCCTGCTATATATCGTGCACCGCACCAAGATGGGGGTAGCCATGCGCGCCACGGCGGAGAACCTCGACGTGGCCCGGCTCATGGGCGTGAACATCAACAGGACCATAGCCTTCACCTTTGCCCTCGGCTCCGCCCTGGCGGGTATCGGCGGCCTGATGTGGGGTGGCAAGTTCGGCCAGATCGACCCGCTCATGGGCTTTCTGCCCGGCCTCAAATCCTTCGTGGCCGCGGTCATCGGCGGCGTAGGCTCCATTCCCGGCGCCATCCTCGGCGGATACATCCTCGGCATGGCCGAAGTCTTGTTCGTGGGACTGCTCCCGCCCATTTATTCCTCCTACCGCGACGCCTTCGTGTTCGGGAGCCTGATCGTCATCCTGCTCATCATGCCCAACGGCATCCTGGGTAAAAACGTGGAGGAACGCGCATAATGCAAAGACGTTACCTCGTCATAGGGGGTGCCGCCGCCACGGTCGCGGCCCTTGCGCTCATGCAGTCGTTCTTCAACGACTACCTGCTTTCCTTGGTATGTTTCGTAGGCATCTTCGGCATTCTGGCCACCAGCCTGAACCTGACCAACGGCTTTACCGGCCTTTTCTCACTGGGGCACCCGGCCTTCATGGCCATCGGCGGCTACACATGCGCCCTGCTCACGTTCTCGCCCGTCAAGAAGCCCCTGTTTCTGCCGGAACTTCCGTCCTGGCTGGCAAGCCTGCACCTGCCATTCTTCCCCTCCCTGATCCTCGGCGGACTCGTGGCCATGGCCGCCGCCGTAATCATCGGCATCCCGGTCCTGCGCCTCAAAGGGCATTATCTGGCCGTGGCCACCATGGGCTTCCTTATCATCGTGCAGGTGCTCATCACCAACATGGAAAACATCACGCGAGGCCCCCTGGGCCTCAACGGCCTGGACGAACTGACCAACGTCTGGTGGGTATACGGATGGCTGGCTGTTTCCATCTACGTCTGCTGGAAGGTAAAATTCTCATCATACGGCCGCGCGCTCATCTCGATACGGGATAATGAAATGGCCGCGAGCTGCCTCGGCATTTCCCTGTTCCCTGCGCGATTGCAGGCCCTCGCCATCGGCGCATTCTTCGCCGGAGTGGCCGGCGGCCTGTGGGGACACCTCATCACCGCGCTCACGCCCGGGTCGTTTTCCCTGGCCCTGGCGTTTTCCATCGTCGTCATGGTCGTGGTCGGCGGAAGCGGTTCCATTACCGGCTCCGTCATCACCGCCATCTTGTTCACGATTGCGAAGGAGTTTTTCCGGCCGTTGGAAGAGAACTACTCCGTTTACGGAGTCGGGGAGATCTTCATGGCCCTGGTCCTTGTCGTTATCCTGATCTACAGGCCGCAAGGGCTGATGGGCGATTCAGAGCCGAAATTGCTTCTTCCTCGGAAAACTTTAACAAAATAGGAGAGAACCGATGAAAAAAATGATGCAAATGGTCGCTGCGATCGTCCTTTGCCTCGGCCTGGCCCTCCCGGCCGCAGCCGCCGAACCGATCAAGATCGGCGCGCTGTACAACCTGACCGGCGGCATGAGCTCCATCGACGCCCCGTCCCTGCGCGGCGCACAGCTTCAGGCCAAGCTGATCAACGACGCGGGCGGACTGCTGGGCGGCCGTATGATCGAAATCGTCGGCGTGGACACCAAGACCGACCAGAAGGATTCCGCCATCGGCGCGAAGAAGGTCCTGAGCGAAGGCATTGTCGCCGGTATCGGTTATTCCGATCCCGCGTTCGTCCTGCCCGCCGCCCCCCTGTTCCAGAAAAAGGGCATCCCCTTCGTCACCTCCGGCGCCACCCTGCCGACCCTGCCCATGATGATCGGCGACTGCATGTTCATGACCCCGTTTGGTGACGACGATCAGTCCTTCGCCATCGCGGACTACTCCACCAACGCCCTGAAGCTGAAAAAGATCGCGGTCTGGACCGACAACTCCATGGACTTCACCAAGACCATGTCCCGCTTCTACAAGCAGCGCATCAAGGAAAACGGCGGTGAAATCGTCCTGGAAGACTTCTTCATGATGGGCGACAAGGACTTCTCCGCGCAGATCGCCCGCCTCAAGGCCGCCAATGCCGACGCCGTGTTCATCGCGTCCATCCCGAACGAAGCCGGTCTGACCGTCAAGCAGATCCGCGAGGCCGGTCTCGACCTGCCCATCCTGTCCGGCGACGGTTTCGACACCGAGCTGGTCTCCACGGTTCCCGGCAAGACGCTTGCCAACAACGTGTACTTCTCCACGCACACCTACCGTGAAGACACCCGCCCCGAAGTCCTGGCCTTCGTCAAAGCCTACACCGAGACCTACAATACTCCGCCCGAGAACGCCTTTGCGGCCCTGGGCTTCGACGCCGTCGGCCTGATCGCCAACGCCATCAAGCAGGCCGGCTCCGCCGAACCCGCCGACATCAAGAAGGCCCTGGCCGCCACCGACGGCTACCCCGCGGTCACCGGCAAGATCACCTACTCCCGCCCGTCCGGCGTCCCCGTCAAGGGCGTCGCCATCATCAGCGTCCAGGGCGGCGACTACAAGGTCGAGAACATCTGGTACCCCAAGGCCCAGTAGCTTCTCTCCGAAACCGAACAATTCCCATACCCGTCCGGCAGGCCTGCCGGGCGGGTATGGGCCTTCAACAACACCCATATCCTTTGAATTGAGGAGACCTCTATGAAGACAGTCAGACTTGAAGAGTTGAATCAACACAGCTTCAAGGAAGCCAAGATCGACAAGTTGATCCTGCCTGTCGGCTCATGCGAATCCCACGGCGAGCATCTGCCCTATGGCTGTGATTCCTTCGTCTGCCACCAGATCGGCATCGACCTGGCCGAGCGCCTTGAGAACACCGTGGTCGCTCCGCCGCAGTTCTTCGGCATGAGCCAGCATTACCGCCACAAGCCCATGTGCCTCTCCCTGTCCAGCGACACGGTCATCCGCGTGGTGCGCGAGTTGCTCGATTCCGCCAAATTCTGGGGCATCAACAAGGTGCTCATCGTCAACGGACATGACGGCAACATCGCGCCCATCGAAATCGCGGCCCGCGACTTCAAGGTTGCGAACCCCGATTTCGGCCTGGCCGTGCTGGACGCATGGTGGGTGACTGCGGGCAACCTGCTGCCCAAGGACACCTTCGAGGTGTGGGACGGCCTGGGACACGGAGGCGAAGGCGAAACCTCCATCGGCCTGTCCATCTTCCCCGATCTCTGCGACATGAGCCGCGCCAAGGGTGAAATTCCTGAAATGGACAACAACGTGAAGCTCATCTGGAACTTCGAAGAGTTGACCCAGTTCGGCGCAAGCGGCGATCCCACCAAGGCCACCGCTGCAAAAGGCGACGCCATGCGGTCCGTCCTCGTGGACTACCTGGTCGACTTCGTCAATCGCATGGACGAGCAAAGCTGGAAGTATGTCGTCCCGAGATAAAAAGACCATAGCAGTCTTCCTTACGGGCGGGACCATCAGCATGGACCGCCGCGAGGGCGACGTCGGCGCGCAGCCGAGCGACGATTTCACCCGCCTGCTGGACGGGATGTCACTCGTCCACGACGTCGCCCTCAAACCTGTGCTCTGGTCCAATATTCCAAGCCCGCACATGGACCTCGGTCACATGATGCGGCTGTGCCGGGACGTCGACGCAGCCCTGGCCGACCCCGGCATGGCCGGGGCCGTAATCCTACACGGCACGGATCTGCTCGTGGAGACCGCCTTCGTGCTCGACCAGCTCCTCGTTTCTACCAAACCGGTGGTCCTCACCGGGGCCATGCGCCATCTCGGCGAGCAGGGCTACGACGGCGTGCGCAATCTCCAGAACAGCATTCAGGCCTGCCTGGCCCTACCCGAATCGTGTGAAACCGTCATCCAGATGGCGGACAAGCTCTACACCGCCACCGATGCCGTGAAGGCGGATTCCCTTTCCGTCGAGCCGTTCATCGGCCAGAACCTCGGCAGTGTGGGACGCTTCACCAACGAAGGGGCGAAGTTCGTCCACACCAGCCGCGTGCATCGGCCCCGGTTGGCCGCGAACCCTGCTCCTCCCTCGCTGTTCGTCCCGCTCATCACATGCTATCCCGGCATGGACGGCACCCTGATCCGGGCGGCTGTCGAGAACGGGGCCGCCGGTATGGTCATCGAAGGATTCGGGGCCGGGAACGTCACTCCGGAGTTGGAAAAAGCCATTTCCAACGCTCTGGACAATAATGTTACCGTCGTCCTGACCACCCGTTGCCTGAAAGGCGGGGTATGGCCTTGCTACGGATACCCGGGTGGAGCCGCGAGCCTGATGGCGAAAGGCGTCATTTCGGCCAGATATCTCAGCGGGACCAAGGCGCAGTTGTTGCTGGCCCTGGCCTTGGAAAGCTCCATACCACCCGACGCGGTGGCCGAACTCTACAAGGAACTCTGATATGACCACCGCCCTGCTCTGGTTCCCCAACGATGACGCCAAGATGCGTATTTACACCTCCCTCAGGGACTGGATTCTCTACACCAAGCTCAAACCCGGCCAACGCATCCGCGAGCGGGAGCTTGCCGATGAATTCGGTGTATCCAGAACTCCCATGCGGGAGGTCATGCAACTGCTCTGCCACCAGGGTTTGCTGGTCATCAAGCCCCGGTACGGCGTGTTCGTGGCTCCCATCGAGGACGACAAGGTCCGGCAGGTATACGAAACGCGCGCCCCCCTTGAAACCGCCGTGGCCAGACTCGCCGCAGAGCGCGCCTCGGATGAGGACATCGAGAACCTGCTCCGCCTCTCCGAGAAGCTGGCCCGGCATATAACAGCCGGGGAATACGAACAGGTCGTGATCACCGACAGCCTGTTCCACGATACGCTCGCCAAGGCCGCCGGGAACATGATACTCCGCCAGACCCGGGAATTCCTGCACAACATTTGTCTTCGATACTGGTTCCTTACCCTCGACACCTACAAGCCCGGCCCGGACGAGGCGGAAGAGCACCGTCGGGTCGCGCTCGCCGTCAGCCGCCGCCAGCCGGACAAGGCAGCCTCCATCCAGAGCAGGCACGTTGAACGGTTCATCGAACGCCTCGACGAGAACTGACCCTCCGGTCCTCTGTCACTGAGGACGTTCCACAGCCCCCTTCCCGTCCAGAACGCAAAAAGCCCCCGAGCGGACTCGGGGGCTTGGATAATCTTGTGCGCAGTGGAATTACTGCGCCGCGGGCGGCGAGGTTTCCCGGCCTTGCTGCTGTTGCCCCTGGGCGGGCTGCCCTTCTTCGGGCGGCAGCACTTCGAGAGCCTTGCGCAGGTCTTCCTCAAGCAACTCGGGAATGGGCCGGTCCCAGAACTTGTCGTCGAGTTTATCCTCTTCGGTTTTTTCCGAGCAGCAAACGATGGGTTCGCTGTAATTGCATTCCGAGGAGGAATATTCGACCACGGCGCATTTGCTGGTCTCGTCAAATTCGTACGGGATGGTCCGGGTCAGCTTGAGAAATTCCCGGCCCTGAACACGAATTTTGTCGTTGGAGATGCCGACCAGGAACCGGGCCATCTGTTTGGCGTAAAATACGGAAAAGAGGTAGACGTTGTCCCGCACCTTGGCGACGAAGTTGATCTCCCTGGGGTCCTTGCACAGGATGCGCCCAAGAACCTGTTTGCCGAGGCAGAGGTCCATGTCCATGTAATCCGAAGCACGGGCCGGGCCGGGGACGACGGCCAGGGACAGAGCCAGACTCAGGGCGATGAGAATGCGTCGCATTGTCCTTCCTTGGTTGCCTTATCCGAGATCAAGGAAAAGCTGAAACCCTTCCGGATCGCGGGTTTCGCAGCGCTCCTTGCAGCCGCAGCAGCGGTATTGGCCTTTTTTGACGTACCACTGGGCCTTCCACGAACAATCGCAGTTGAAATACTCGTACACCGAGGCGTCCACTGCGCCCCGGTACCGGGTGTATCCTTCCTGTATGAGCTTTTGCTTGCAGTTCATGGTCATGCGGCGGGCCGTTCGTCAGGCCTTGAGCCAGGAAAAGATGTACACCGGCCGTCAACAATTTGCAAAAGGCATTCCATGGGAAAAAACAACCCCTTATGCGTCAGGCGTTTTTTTGGGGAATAAGCAGGGAAACGAAAAAGCCGATGGCGGCCACCGCGATAATGGACGCGCCCGAGGTGAGGTCCAGGGCGTAGGAAAAAAGAAGCCCCGAGACGGAGAAAACGGCGGACAGGATGGTCGACACCAGCATCATCACCTTGAGGGAGCGGGTGCGCCGTTCGGCGATGAAAGGCGGTATGGTCAGGAGCGCGATGACCAGGATCAGGCCGACCACGCGAATAATCATCACCACGCACAGGCCTACCATGACGATGAGCAGGATATAGAGGAAATCCACCGGCACGCCGCGCGAACGGGCGAATTCCTCGTCGAAGCTCATGACCGTGAAGCCCCGGTAAAAGACGAGGACCATGGCGATGACTACGGCGGCCATGACGGCCATGAGCCAGAGATCGGCGCGCGGCACGGCCAGGATGGAGCCGAACAGGTAGCTCATGAGGTCCACGTTGTAACCGGGGGTGAAATCCAGAAGAATAATGCCGAGCGCCATGCCTGCGGCCCAGATGACGCCGATGACCGTATCCACGCGCTCCCTGGCGTGCAGGGTGACGAGGGCCATTATCAGGGCCATGCACACGGTGAAGGCAGCGGTCACGGGCAGGACGGGCAGTCCCAAAAGAAAGGCCAATCCCACTCCGCCGTAAGAGGCGTGGGCGATGCCGCCGGAGATGAAGACGATACGATTGACGACGACCAGGGTGCCGATGACGCCGCAGATAAGGCTCGCGAGAAGCCCTGCGGCCAGGGCGTTCTGCATGAAATCGAAGCTCAGGACGTCCATTACGCCTCCCCGTCCCCGGCAGAGCCTTTGGGCTCGTCGTTCCCATCGTGAGGCGCGAGCACCCGATGCGGCACATGGCCGTGGGTGACCAATTCAACCGGGCAACAATGGTCTCCGGACCCGCCGTAGGCCATGGTGAACATGTCGTCGGTAATTTCCGGGGCCTTGTGGAAATGAAGCGAACGATTGACGCAGGCCACGGACTTGACGCCCGAGGACAGGGAAGAAATATCGTGGCTGACCATAATCACGGTCATGTCCTTGTTCAGTTCGGTAAGCAGGGCGAACAGGGCCGTCCGGCTGACGGAGTCCACGCTGGCCGTGGGTTCGTCGAGCAGGAGCAGCTCCGGGGAGTCCACCAGGGCGCGGGCGATGAACACGCGCTGTTTCTGGCCGCCGGACAACCGGGCCAGACCGCGTCCCTCGAAGGCGAGCATGTCCACCTTTTCCAGAGCGCGGCGCGCCTTTTCGTGATCCGTCTTGGAGTGGCGGCCGGACATTCCCTTGAAGCCGGGCCGGACCGTGCCCATGCAGACCGCTTCAAGCACGGTGATGGGAAAGGCACCCGCCACCACGGTATGCTGGGGCAGGTAGCCGATGCGTCCGCCCGCCTCGCCCGGAGGCAGTCCGAGCACGCGGATGGTGCCGCTGTCGGGCTTGATGAGCCCGAGAATGAGCTTGAGCAGCGTGGATTTGCCGCCGCCGTTGGGGCCGAGCACGGCCAGATAGTCGCCGCGCTCAATGCGCAGATCGACATCCTGCAGCACCGGCAAACCGCCGGGCGCATAATTCAGACCCTGTATGTCTACAACGGGCTCAGACACTCGAAACTCCAAATGAAACACGTTGGATGGACATCCATACAGACCTAGTCAGCGTAGCACAAGCCTTGATATCACGCCAGCCAGGCCCAGACCCAGGCTGCCGCTGGCATGGCGAGAGCCGCCAGGTAGAGCCTGAAGTCCGTGTCTTTGCCCGGCAGGCCGAACCGGGTCGCCAGAAGTCCCGTGGCCGCGCCCAGTCCGAGCCCCGCCGAAAAACCGAAAAGATGCGCGCCCAGATCGATATTGCCCTCTCCGTCCCCGACCCCCAGCATGGCCAACAGGCCGAGTCCCGCGCCGAATGGGATGAGCGCCGTGCGCGTAAACCGCAGGAAACGGCGGAACGATGAGCCTTCGCCGAGACCATGCAGCCCACTGCCCACGCCGAACGGCCTGATTCCGGCGAGCACTCCGGCCGCCCCGAAGGTGGCCGTGGAAAAGCCAATGGCGTCGTGATGCACGCCGAGGACGAGTGAATTGAAAAGGTTGCCGAGCACCCCGGACAGGATGGTCAGCATCCACGCCGCGCCGGAGCCGAGCCGACGCGCGGCCAGCCAGATGAACACCCCGCCGATGACCGCGTTCCCGGCCACGTGCGGGCCGTCCGCGTGCAGAGTCAGGGCCGTGCACAGCCTCCACCACTGGCCGGACAGAATGGCCCCGGCGTCCGCGCTGCCAAGACGCACCCACAAATCGGAGTAAAGTCCCAGGGCAGGATAGGTGCGGGAATAGACCCAGTAGAAGAGGACGAGCAGGCCCAGCCCGAACAGGGTCGGCTCAAGCCCGCCCACGGGCCGCAGGTCCGCCAGCTCCACCCGGGCCATCTCGGGCCGGTTCTCCTCAAAATACTGGCTGATTTCCCCTACTCCCCGGTCGGCATACCACTCCTGGACCATGACCGCATATCCCCCGCCCTGCTCGGCGGGCAGACGGCGCAACCTGTGGGGGACGTGGCGCGAGGCCAGAACCAGCGCCCAGAGCTGGGCCTCCTTGTGCGACAGGGGGGCGGCGTCCTCTCCGCGAACCAGAGGGACGAGATCGGTCCAGGCATGATGCAGGACGCGGCGAAAAAATCCGGGGCGGCCGGTTGAAAAGTTCATGCCGCAATGTATTAGGAAATCCGGCCGCGCGCAAACCGCTTTCACCCTTGCGGAGCGTCGCGCTCCAACCTACACTTGTCCGGTCCCCATAACTTCCAGCCCGACGAGTCCCGCCATGCGCACCTTCTTCGCCGCCCTGACCCTGCTCTCCATCCTTCTTTCCGGTCCGGCCCGCGCCGCCGACCTGGATGTCATGATCGGCCAGATGCTCATGGCCGGTTTCCGGGGCTTCACCGTGAACGAGGACAGCGCCGTCATCCGGGACATCCGCGACCGAGGCCTGGGCGGAGTGATCCTCTTCGACCGCGACGTGCTGCTCGGCAGCGGCCGGCGCAACATCCGCTCGAAGGAACAGGTGGCAAAGCTCATCCGCGACCTCCAGTCCCATGCCGAAATCCCGCTGTTCGTGGCCGTGGACCAGGAAGGTGGCAACGTGCAGCGGCTCAAGCGGGGATACGGGTTCCTCGAAACCCCGTCCGCAGCGGACATCTGCGCGGCCGGAGAATTCAACGTGCGCACCGCCGGATACATGGTCGGCTCCACCCTCGCCTCTGTCGGGTTCAACCTGGACTTCGCCCCGGTGGTGGATGTGAACGTCAATCCCGACAGTCCGGCCATAGGCGGGCTAGGACGCAGCTTTTCCGGCGATCCACGGCAAGCGGCCTTTTGCGCCCGGGTGTTCATGGAAGAGCTGCACAGGGCGGGCGTGCTCTCCTGCCTCAAGCACTTTCCCGGGCACGGCTCCGCCGGGTCCGACTCCCACGCGGGGTTGACCGACGTGACCGGGACATGGTCCGAGGCCGAACTCATCCCCTACAGGGAGCTGATCGGAAGCGGCAAGACGGACATGATAATGACCGCCCACATATTCAACGCGAAACTCGACCCGGACTATCCGGCCACTCTCTCGAAAAAGGTCGTCACCGGCCTGCTGCGGGAAAAACTCGGCTTTGACGGCGTGGTCATCACCGACGATATGGACATGGGTGCCATTGCCGACGAATACGGCAGGAAGGAAGCCATACGACGGGCCATTGAAGCCGGGGCGGACATCCTCCTCTTCGGCAACAACCTCTCGTACGACCGGCGCATCGCGGAAAAGGCCCACGCCATCATCCATGAGCTGGTGGACGGCGGAATCATTCCCCTGTCGCGCATCGAAACGTCCTACAACCGCATCATGCGCCTGAAACAATCCCTGAAACAATAGCCGCCGACCGTCCGTAAGGACGACCGGCGGCCTGCGATAGGCGGATTTCGGACAGGGCTACCAGAACAGCCCGGACGAGCCGGAAGAGAAAAGCATCTCGCCCTGGCTCTCGGTCAGCAAAACCAGTTCGCTTCCATCCTCTTCGACCCGCAGATGGCGCACCACGGCCAGAAACGTCAGGAAGGTATACTCCTGCTCGTCCAGGCCCGGACCGCAGGACTTGCGGGTGGAGGCCATAGGGCTGAATTCAATCTGGTCGCCCGTCAGGGAATACGTGCCGTTGAAAGCGTTGCAGCCGCCGAATCCCTCGACCGTCCCGTCGGCGTTGAACTTCAGGGTCCGCGCGGGGTCGTCGTCATAGCTGCGGGCCACGATCTTGCGCAAGGTCCAGGTCTTGCCCACCAGGGCCTGACGGATGGCGTCCTCGCTCATTGTCGGGGCGTCGTTGTGGGTTCCGCAAGCGCCCAACGCCGCCAGGACGGCGACAAGCAGCGCGGCGAACCCGATTCTTTTCCACATGGTCAGCATCGTTCGTCTCCTTGATCGGTGTCTATCCTTATTGAGTAGCAAGGCCTCCGTCCCGATGCAAGGAAACGTGAACCCCCGGCACGGAAATCCGGGCCGGGGGCGTGCAGGTCAATCGCCGCGCGGCAGCCTATTTTATGTCCGGACAGGCCTTGAGCGCCTCCTCGATGTCGCGCTGGGGCAACTCGAAGTTGGTCAGAAGCCCCTGGTTGAAGGCGTCGTAGGAAGCCAGGTCGAGCATCCCGTGGCCGGAGTACAAAAAGACGATGACGTCATCCGGCCCGGCGGTCTTTGCCGCCTCGATGGCCCCCTTGATGGCGTGGGACGTCTCCGGCGCGGGCAGGAATCCCTCGGTCTGCATGAACAGCTTCGCCGCCTCGAAGCACTCGGTCTGGAAGTAGGCAACGGGTTCGCACAGCCCCTCGTTGACGATGTTGCAGACGATGGGCGCGTCGCCGTGGTAGCGCAGGCCGCCAGCGTGAATGGGCGCGGGCATGAAGTCATGCCCCAGCGTATGCATCTTGACCAGCGGAGTGAGCCGCGCCATATCGCCGAAGTCGTAGCGGTACTCGCCCCGGGTCAGGGTCGGGCACGCCTTGGGCTCCACCGGGATGAACCGGACCGGGTCGCCCGCCAGCTTCTGCGGCAGGAACGGCAGGACCAGCCCGCCGAAATTGGAGCCGCCGCCCACGCAGCCGACCAAGTGGGTGGCCTTCTCGCCGACCATCTCCAACTGCTTCTGCACTTCAAGGCCGGTGATGGTCTGGTGAATGAGCACATGGTTGAGCACGGAGCCCAACGCGTATTTGGTGTCGTCATGGGTGGCCGCATCCTCGACCGCCTCGGAAATGGCCAGGCCCAGCGAGCCCTTGCAGTCCGGGTCCCTGGCCAGCATCTCGCGGCCGGTCCGGGTCTGCTCCGAAGGGGAGGCGTAAATGGTCCCGCCGTAGGTGTTGATTATCATCTTGCGGTACGGCTTCTGCTCATAGGAAACCTTGACCATGTAGACCACGCACTCCATGCCGTACTGGGCGCAAGCAAAGGACAGGGCCGTGCCCCACTGCCCCGCGCCGGTCTCGGTGGCCAGCCGCTTCACGCCCTCGATCTTGTTGTAGTACGCCTGGGGAACCGAGGTGTTCGGCTTGTGGGAACCCGCCGGAGACACGGATTCATCTTTGTAGAATATCTTGCACTTGGCGCCGATGGCCTTTTCCAGACGGTCGGCGCGGACCAGGGGGGAGGGACGCCATATCCTGTAGACGTCCAGGACCTCTTCGGGGATGTCGATGAACCGTTCCGTGCTCATTTCCTGGGCGATGAGGGATTCCGGGAATATCGGGGCGAGCATGTCCGGGGTGAGCGGTTCCATGGTCTGCGGGTTGAGGGGCGGAGCCATGGGCGTGGGCAAATCCGGCATGGGATTGTACCACTGGGTAGGCATCTGGTCCTGGGACAAAAAGATCTTCTTCACTGACATGGTGTTCCTCCGAACAGTTGGGCATGTGGACCGGTGCGGTTCGGAGCTTTCCCGGCTCCCATCCGGTCCATGCGGGTTGACGTAAAAAAAACCACTGGCGTTACATCCAGCGGCTTTTCCGATGTCCAACTGCGCACGGAAGCACCCGCCACCAGGACCGGCGGCGGAATGGCTTCGGCGCGCGTCTAGGAATCGGGCCGCTTGACGTTGCGCCACCCGCGTCCACAAAAGAAATTGTATGAGATGGGTGTTTGCATAATAGGAAGGATTACCCCCGAACTCCCCGCGAAGTCAAGAAATCCTACTCGCCCAGCCCGACCGCCAGCTCGGGCAGGATATCTCCGGCCGGACCATGCAGCGCGAAATCCATAAGCCCCGTGTTCGGAGTCGGCTCCCGGTTGATCTCCACAGTCACGGCTCCGTGCTCCTTGGCCAGTTGGCAGAAGGACGCTGCGGGCTGCACCAGACCCGATGTGCCCACGGAAAGAAAAACGTCCGCCTTGCCGATTTCCGCGACGGCCAGCCTGAGCACGCCGGGCGTGAGCGGTTCCCCGAACCAGACCACGCCGGGACGAAGCAGGTGGCCGCAGACCGGACATTCCGGCATATCCGGCAATTCGGAGAAATCCTCCCGCGCATGGGTGCAGACAGTGCACCTGACCTGCCACAGCGAGCCGTGCATCTCCAGCACCCTGAGGCTGCCCGCCCGGGTATGCAGTCCGTCCACGTTCTGGGTAATCAGAAGAAAATTCGGAATCTGACGATCCATGGCCGCCAGGGCCATATGCGCCGGGTTGGGTTCGCAACCTCCCACCAGCCTGCGCCGCCAATTGTAAAACTCCCAGACCCGTTCCGGGTGCGCGGCGAAAGCGTCCGGCCTGGCGAGGTCCTCGACGCGATGGTGCCTCCACAGCCCGTCGCGGCCGCGAAAGGTGGGAACCCCGCTCTCGGCGGACACGCCCGCCCCGGTGAGGACGACCACCCGCCTTTCGCCCCCCAGCATCGCCTTGACCATTTCCAATTCACCCAGCACGATATCTCCAAACAGTTATTACATTCTCAAATCGGCCACAGCAACGCGGCCCGGCGGCTTTTCCGGCCGCCCGCCCGCTTGCAATCCGGCCGAATAAACGTCATAGTCCGCTTCTTCATCTCGAAACAATCCCGAAATCCCGACACAGCGCCGAGGAGGACCCATTGGCTACCAGAACTGTCTATTACATTGAAGGCGACGGCATCGGCTCCGAAGTCTGGGCCGCCGGACGCCCCGTCCTGAACAAGGCCGTTGAGATGGCCTACGGCGGGGCCAACAAACTCGACTGGCAGGAATTGCTTGCCGGCGAAAAGGGCTTTGCCGAGACCGGCGAATACCTGCCCCAGGCCACCATGGAAGCCCTGTCCAAGGCCGACCTGGCCATGAAAGGCCCCCTGAACACGCCTGTCGGCAAGGGGTACCGCAGCCTCAACGTGACCATGCGCCAGACCTTCGACCTCTATGCCTGCATCCGGCCCATCAAGTATTTCGAGGGGATAGAGTCCCCCGTCAAGCGTCCCGAACTGGTGGACATGGTCGTTTTCCGCGAGAACACCGAAGACGTCTACGCCGGTATTGAATATCAGTCCGGCACTCCGGAAGCCAGAAAATTGATCGACTATCTCGTGGACGAGCTCGGCGCGAAGATCGATCCCACCGCCAGCGTCGGCATCAAGCCCATCACTCCGGCGGGTTCCAAGCGCCTGGTCAAAAAGGCCATCGACTTCGCCATCGCCGAAAACCGGCCGTCCGTCACCCTGATCCACAAGGGCAACATCATGAAGACCACCGAAGGCGGGTT
The DNA here is from genome assembly GCF_028532725.1 of Desulfovibrio sp. Fe33. Taxonomy (NCBI): domain Bacteria; kingdom Pseudomonadati; phylum Thermodesulfobacteriota; class Desulfovibrionia; order Desulfovibrionales; family Desulfovibrionaceae; genus Desulfovibrio; species Desulfovibrio sp. Fe33. The sequence continues at coordinate 3,522 of NZ_JAQKGU010000006.1, read as the reverse complement.
CCGCGCCTGGGGGTACGAGTTGGCCGACGAGGAGTACAAGGGCAGGGTCGTACGCGAGGGCGAAGACGGCGAGGGCGTAATCATCAAGGACCGCATCGCCGACGCCATGTTCCAGAACGTGCTCATGTACCCCGAGCAATACTCGGTCCTCGCCACCACCAACCTCAACGGCGATTACATCTCCGACGCCCTGGCCGCGCAGGTGGGCGGACTGGGCCTGGCTCCCGGCGTGAACATGGGCGACAAGCTCGCCTTCTTCGAGCCGACCCACGGCACCGCACCGACCATCGCGGGCAAGGACATGGCCAACCCCGGCTCCCTGATTCTGTCCGGAGCCATGCTTCTGGAGCACATCGGCTGGCATGAGGCCGCCGCTCTGATCCACGCCTCGGTGGAAAAGACCCTGGCCGCCAAGAAGGTCACCGTGGACCTGGCCTCACAAATCCAAGGCTCCACACGGGTCGGCTGCAAGGAATTCGGCGAACTCCTGCTGGCCAACCTGTAAGAATCCGACAAACCGACAGCAAACGGCGGGCCGCGAACAGATTTCGCGGCCCGCCGTTCCCTTTTCATCCGGCTGTTTCCCGCGCCCGCCTTGACCGGCATTGCCCGCTCGGCTACCTTCTCACATGGCGGGAACCGTTTCCCGGCCGGGCCGTCCGGCTCGCCGCCGGTCCCAACGTTCGCCATCGATCGCCCGTTCCCTCGCCGGGACGCCCGACCCTTCAAATTCCCGGGCCTGCCAGGCCCCCCTGCTCCGCAACATCCTGATGAAAGGAGTCAATTCATGCCTCAACATACCGCTGCCAACGCCCAGCCCGGGCAGGATACCGGCCTCAACGGCGCGGACAGCCTTGTCGCCACCCTGGTCGAAAGCGGAGTGGAAGTCTGTTTCGCCAACCCCGGCACCTCGGAGATGCACTTCGTTTCCGCCCTGGACCGCATTCCCGGCATACGCCCGGTGCTCTGTCTGTTCGAGGGTGTGGCCACCGGCGCGGCCGACGGCTATGCCCGCATGACCGGCAAGCCCGCCTGTACCCTGCTCCACCTCGGCCCCGGATTCGCCAACGGCATGGCCAACCTGCACAACGCGCGCAAGGGCCAATCTCCGGTCATCAACATCGTCGGCGACCACGCGACCTACCACGAACGGTACAACGCGCCCCTGACATCCAACGTCACAGCTTTCGCCGAGGCCATCTCCCATTGGGTCGCCCGTCCGCGAAGCGCACGCGCCGTGGCCGCAGACGCCGCACGCGCCGTGCGCGCCGCGCGCATCGCGCCGGGACAGGTGGCCACCCTGATCCTGCCTGCGGACACGGCCTGGCTTCCGGCGGAACGCCCCGCGCCCGCCCTGGCGGTCCCGGCTCCCGCTTCCGTTTCCCAAACCGCCATCGACGCCGCCGCAAAGGCCCTCGCAAGCGGCAAAACCGCCATTCTCCTGCGCGGGGCGGTTCTCCACGGCGAAGGCCTGGATGCTGCGGGCCGCATCTGCGCCAAGACCGGGTCCACGCTCTTCTGCGACACATTCACCCCGCGTATGCGTTCCGGCGCAGGCTCGCCCGTTGTGGAACGGCTGCCCTATCGGGGCAAAGGGGTTCTGGCCCGTCTGAACGATTTCGACCGCATCCTGCTCGTCGGGGCGCAGCCGCCGGTATCCTTCTTCGCCTATCCAGGCCAGGAGGGCTGGCTGACACCGCCGCATTGCGACATCCTGACCCTTTCCCAGCCGGATGAGGACGGAAACGGCGCGCTCCTCGCATTGGCCGAGGCCATCGACGCTCCATCCCATGCGCCCACGGTCCAGCTCGATCCTCCCGCCCTGCCCGGAGACGGTCCGCTCACCGCCGAAGCCGCCCTGCGCATCGTCGCAGCCCTGCTGCCGGAAAACGCCATCGTGGCCGACGAGGGCATCACTTCCACTCTGCCCTATGCGAACTTGCTCTCACAGGCCGCGCCGCACGACTATCTGGCCCTGACCGGCGGCTCCATCGGCGGCATCCTGCCCCTTTCCACCGGGGCCGCCGTGGCCGCACCCGACCGCAAGGTCGTCTGCCTGGAAGGCGACGGCAGCGCCATGTACACCCTACAGGCCCTCTGGACCCAGGCCAGGGAAAACCTGGACGTGGTCACCGTCCTGTACGCCAACCGTTCCTACGCGGTCCTCAATCAGGAACTCAAACTGGTCCGCGCCGCCTCCAAGGGCGACAAGGCCCTGTCGCTCCTGGACCTGCAAGATCCGTCCCTGGACTGGGTCAAACTCGCAGAAGGCATGGGCGTCCCGGCCGTTCGCACGGAAACGACCCAAGCCTTTGCCGACGCCCTGCGCGCGGCCCTCAAGGCGACCGGCCCCAGGCTTATCGAGGCCGTCATCTGATTCCACTGTCCGGGCAGGTCGACCAACGATCCGGCCTGCCCGACTCCCGAAGGGCGACAGCCTCGCCGCGCCCTCCCGCCGCGCTTTCTATCGTTTCTGTCATGGTTTTCCGTTTTAGACCTTGCGAAAACCTTGGCTCTCTACTAAGTGAAAGCCATGCCTGAAAAAGATAAACGCATTCTCATCCTTGGCGTCGGAAACATCCTCTTCACCGACGAGGGATTCGGCGTCCGGGTGGCTGAGGATCTCGAGCAGAAATACGAGTTTTCCGACAACGTCACCGTGCTCGACGGCGGCACCCTGGGCCTCAAGCTCATGGGGCCGATCATGGAGTCGGACTACCTCATCATTGTGGACATCGTCCTCAACGACGGCACGCCGGGCGAAATTTTCCGTCTCCTGGGCGAAGACCTGAACAAGGCGTGCGCCTTCAAGAATTCCATGCACCAGACGGACTTGCTCGACACGCTTGCCCAGTGTAGCATCATTGGCAGCGTGCCGGATAACGTCATCCTTTTCGGCATAGAGCCGGTCAACTTCAAGGACATGTCCGCCGCCCTGTCCCCGGAACTGGAAATTCGGCTCCCGCAAATGGAGGCTCTGGTTCTTGAGGAAGTGAAGGCTGCCGGCGGCTCCTATACCCTTCGGACGGACAAAAACCCCGCAACGGAGAAGATTTATGTGCCTCGCGATTCCTGCAGAAATTCTTGAAATAAATGACGGCGTCGCCACCTGCAAAGTGGGTGAAGGCGACACCACGGTCCAGGCGTCCATCATGCTCCTCGACGAAGAAGCCGCCATCGGCGACTATATCATCATCCACGCCGGATTCGCCCTTCGCAAGCTCGACCCCAAGGAGGCCCAGGAGACACTCAAAATTCTCCGCGACATGGTCGACCTCCTCGGCGGCGAGAATTATCAGCACGAGATGCTTTAGCCTTCTCGCCCGACAAACAAACACGGCCCGTAGCGCACTGCGTTCGGGCCGTGTTTTTGTTTTGCCTCCGGCGGCCGGGGGAAAGGGAAGAGGGGAACCCTTTGTAAAGGGTACAGTCCGGGTACATAGGTAACACATTAGTCCGGGAACATGGGTAACACTTTGGGCATGGAAGCCTGGAGGTGCACATGCCCTGGAAAGAGGTGAA